>JAZGJJ010000021.1 GCA_036482575.1 Thermodesulfobacteriota bacterium | reverse complement strand
AGACCAGTAGCCCTTTGGAGACAGCCCCTTTAAGCTCCCCGTCGACCCTTACCCCGGCTTTACTTACCCTCTGTACGACCACCCTCACCTGAGCTCTACCCCCTCGCCCTCGCCGCACCCGAGGAGCCGGGAGGCACTGCCCATGAAGCAGGCTATCTCGAGCTTGCCGGTGCTGCCCATAAGCGCCACGAGGTCCCCCTCCACCGCGCCGGAGTAGCTCTTTACGAGCCCCTTTATGGTCCGGCCTTTTACGGTTACCTCAAGCCGCCCACCCCCCCCTCCCCCTTCGCCCCCTTTGAAGCGAGCTATATCGTCCGAGCCTATGTTGGTTATGAGGTTCCCGAAGGCATCCACGTAAAGCACCTCTCCCAGGAGCGAGCCCTTCTCCTCGACGGGACGCGGGAGGTCTATCGTAACCGGAGGCGTGGAAAGCGGCTCGCCGAACTTTTCGGAAGGGACGCCCATACTTACGTGGGCCGCCACCGGGGCGAAGACGTCGCGGCCATGGAAAGTTCCGCTCACCTCTTTAAGAAAATACTCCTCCCGGGTGAGCTTTACCACGCTCCGGACCTTCTCCCTTTCGAGCGCAAAGGTGAATATACCGTTATCCGGACCGACGAATGAAAATTTCTCGGTCGCTATGAGTACGGGGGCCCTCTCTCCCCCCACCCCCGGGTCTACCACCGCCACGTGGACGGTGCCGTCGGGAAAGAACCGATAGGCCTCGGAGAGGATAAAGGCACCCTCAAGGACGTTCCGGGGGGATATAGAGTGGCTGATGTCGACTATCTTCGCTGTGGGGTTTATCGACAGTATGACCCCCTTCATCGCGCCCTGCCAGGGGTCCTTCACGCCGAAGTCGGTAGTAAGCGTTATGGGGTTATTCATCTCGCCCCCCCCTTTACTCGCCTATAATCTTTACGAGCACCCTCTTCTTGCGCCTTCCGTCGAACTCGCCGTAGAATATGCGCTCCCAGGGGCCGAAGTCGAGCTTACCCTTGGTTACGGCCACGACCACCTCGCGGCCCATGACCGTACGCTTAAGGTGCGCGTCCCCGTTGTCCTCGCCCGTAAGGTTGTGGCGGTATTGACTTATCGGCTCGTGCGGCGCAAGCCCCTCGAGCCACCTCTCGAAGTCCTCGTGGAGCCCCCCCTCGTCGTCGTTTATGAAGACCGAGGCGGTTATGTGCATGGCGTTAACGAGCACCAACCCCTCCCGGACGCCGCTCTCCTCGAGGCACCCGGACACATCGGGGGTTATATTTATGAAACCCCTCCTCCCGGGTACGTTGAACCATAACTCCTTACGGTAACTTTTCATAAGCCCTACTCCACCCTTATCGTCCGGCCTTTTTTTTCCACTTTCTCCACTACCTCCCCTATGACCGAGGCCGCCACTCCCCTCTCTCGCAGCTTGCCCATGAGCCCATCGGCCGCGGCCCCGGGGATGGCGATGAGCAGCCCGCCCGAGGTCTGCGGGTCGTAGAGGAGAAGTTCAAGAGATTTATCGACCTTACTGTCTATCTCTATATGATTCAAGAGGAATTCTCTGTTTGACTCAATCGATTTAGGCCTGTTCTTCTTCTTTTTTATAAGCTCAATTGCTTCAGGAAAGAGCCTGACCTCCCCGGAGCGTATGACAAAGGAGACGCCCGAGGCATCGGCCATCTCGAAGGCGTGCCCCAGGAGCCCAAAGCCAGTTACGTCGGTACACGCCCTCGCCCCGGCCTCGACCATCGCCTCGGAGGCCGCCCTGTTGAGCGTTTTCATAGAGGCGATAGCGTCCCTGGAAATCGCGTCTCCTTTGTCATAGGGGGCGCACCTGCCGTCCTTAAGCGCGGTCGTTATGACACCCGTGCCGAGCGGCTTTGTGAGTATCAGCCTGTCCCCGGCCACGGCCCCCTTGTTTGTCGTAATCTTTTCAGGGTCCACAAAGCCCGTGACAGAAAGGCCGTACTTTACCTCCTTATCCTCTATCGAGTGCCCGCCCACGAGGAGGGTATCGGCCTCCCGGAGCTTATCCATGCTGCCCTTTATTATCTCCCCGAGTATGTCGAGATCGAGGGCCTTCGGAAAAGCTACGATATTCATGGCCAGGCGCGGGCTGCCGCCCATGGCATAGACGTCGCTCAGGGCGTTGGCCGCCGAGACCTGTCCGAAGGTGTACGGGTCGTCCACGATGGGCGGGAAGAAGTCGACCGTGGATACCAGGGCGAGCTCGTCCGTTATCCTGTAGACACTCGCGTCGTCCGCGGTCTCTATGCCTACAAGCAGGTTCCCGTCCTTTACGTGCGGCAGTTGATGCAGGACCTGCATCAGGGCCTCGGGGGCCATCTTGGCCGCTCAGCCCGCGCAGCTCGCCCAGCTCGTGAGCTTTATCTTACGCCCTTCGCTCAGAATTAAGACCCTCCTTCCTATATATAGCCGTAGGCCTTATAAAGACCCAGGGCCGCATACTCCCACAGTACGGCCCTCATGAGAGAGAGCCTCCCGGTGGAGCCCCGTATGTGCGGGGTGTAGTCCCCAACGGGCGCCGGGTAGCAGTCGAGCCCGAGCTTCCCGCTTACCTTCATGGACCTCAGTATATGCGTCGGGGAGGTCACGATAAGACAGCTCTTAAGCCCCCGGGTCTCCATAAAGCCCTTTACCGCCGCGAGGTTGCCGTAGGTATGGATTGAATCTCCGTCGACCGAGAGGTCGCCAGCCGGGATGCCGAGCCTCACGGATATGTCCTTCATGATATCGGCCTCGACCGCGTCTATACGGCTCGTGTCCTCGGACCGGGTTATAGTATGTAGTATCTTGGCCGACGTCTTTATTATCGAGCCCCCTGAGAAGATAATCTTCGGGGCGCGGCCTTCCTTATAGAGGAGCAGTCCGTGGATGAGCCTCTCGTTGGAGCCCCCGCCGAGGAGCCCGTTAGGGAAGACCCCGCCGCCGAGTACGACTATCAAGTCGGCCTCCCTATCTTTGGGTGCGACCACAAGCGGCCTTGCCATGTAGTTGGCAACGGGTGTAAACATCACCACAAGGACGAGGACCGTAAAGGCCACGCAGAAGACTATTAAGAACCGCCTGCCGACACCCGCGAGGTTCATCGCCCGCCCCTGAGCGTCCTCTCGTCCCCCACCCTTATGGTCACTCTCTCCCTGTCGAAGTACTCGAGCATATCTATGGCCGCCTTCCTGCCGCACCCGAGCACGTCCCTGAACTCCGCGGCCTTTATCTTATCATTTTCCCCCAGATATTCTACAAGCTTCTTCCTGGCCCGCTCCACAGCCCCGGCCGAGACGACCCTTCCCTCTCTGAGCCTTATAACCGCTGCGCGCCTTATGAGGTAGCCCAGCACCCTGTCCGTATCTTCCCTCTTGAAGCGGAGCTCCCTTAACCCGCTTGCCGGGACGCCCTCGACCCCGTCCCCCACGGCCCCCAGTATCCCCTCCTCTATCTCCGCCTCCTCTCCGGAAGACGAGGCGCGGTGGGAGGCAAGGGAGAGGCAGGACCCCTCTCTTTTAATAACCCCCTCTTCCACGAGCCTGTCCACTACGGTCTTCATGAACCCCGGCGCGACCTCGCTACGCCCTTTTAACGCCTCTTCCTTTACCCCCGTATCGCCGGGATAGTTTTTATGATGCTCGGAAAGTACGGCGAGCAGCTCTTTAGTCAGCGTATCGAGCTTCTTCGAGTTCACGATATACTCGCCCATAAAGCTTACCCCGGCCCCGGCGACAGCCCTGAGCCCGTCTTCGGTCATATTCATCATCAGGCACGCCCTCGACTTTTCGATAGCAATCCGGGGGCCCTCCAGAAGACGGCCGAGGGCGTCCTCGTCCCTGTCGAGAGAGCCCGGCTTGATATCCCGTGCCCGAAAGGAAGGTCTCTTCGAGAAGTGAGGCAGAAGGACCCTCCCGCCTCCGACGGTCTTCCTTATTGACGGGTCTCGGAGTATGAAGCGGTCTCCCCTAAGGAGCAACGCCGGCTCCTTCAGATACATCCTCCCGTAGGCCCCTTTTCCCCCCTTACCCCCGGTAATATGGACCGTTACAAGCCCCTCCGAGCTCAGGTGGTGCAGCTTCAAAGTGGTCCGACTTTCAAAGGCCTTCCCCATTGAGCCGAGGAAGTCGAAGACACAGTCCACGACCTGGGCCTTCCCC
>JAZGJJ010000020.1 GCA_036482575.1 Thermodesulfobacteriota bacterium | reverse complement strand
GAGACCGCCGCCGGTCGCGTGCCGGTCATAGCGGGCACGGGCTCGAACTCCACCTCGGAGACCGTGATGCTCACGAAGCACGCCCTGAAGGCCGGGGCCGACGCGGCGCTCCTCATAACCCCCTACTACAATAAGCCCACGCAGCGGGGGCTCCTGGAGCACTACAGGCACGTGGCCGGGGAGGTCGACATACCTCTTATACTCTATAATGTGCCGAGCAGGACCGGGCTCAACATGCTGCCCGAGACCGTGGCCAGGCTCTCCGAGGAGAAGAACGTAGCCGGGATAAAGGAGGCCACCGCGGACCTCGAGCAGATAAGCGAGATAATAAAGCTCTCGCAAGAGGGTTTCTGCGTGCTCTCGGGAGACGACGCCACGACATTGCCGCTTATCGCAGTAGGCGGCCGCGGCGTCATATCCGTGGTCTCCAACGTGGCGCCGGCGGACATGGCCGAGATGTGCTCGCTTGCGCTCTCCGGCAAGACCGGGGAGGCCAGGAAGCTCCACTACAAGCTCCTGCCGCTCACCCAGGCCCTCTTCGTGGAGACCAACCCGATACCGGTAAAGACCGCATTGGCGCTCATGGGCAAGGCAGGCGAAGAGTTCAGGCTCCCGCTGGTAACCATGGCCGGTGATAACAGGCGCAGGGTCGAAGACGCGCTCAGGGCCTACGGGCTCATATAAGGAGAATCGATGGTACACGTAACCGTTACGGGCGCCGCCGGCAGGATGGGGAAGAGTATCGTCGGCGCGGTCCGGGAGAACCGGCAGACCTCGCTCGTTGGGGCCCTTGAGGTGGCCGATCACCCGGCGGTGGGCAAGGACGCCGGAGACACGGCCGGCATAAGCAAGGTCGGGGTAAAGGTAACGACCGGCCCGGAGAGGGCGTTCAAGAAGGCGGACGTCATAATAGACTTCTCCACGCCCGAGGCGTCGCTGGCCAACCTCGAGATGGCGGTGGAGTACGGGAAGGCCATGGTCATCGGCACAACGGGCCTTTCCCACGCCCAGAGGGACAGGGTCAAGGACCTGGCGAGGGAGGCGGCCGTGGTCATGGCCCCCAACATGAGCGTGGGCGTGAACCTGCTCTTGAAACTCGTGGAGGACACCGCCTCGATCCTCGGAGACGACTACGACATAGAGATAGTGGACTTCCACCACAGGCACAAAAAGGACGCCCCCTCGGGCACGGCGCTCCGCATCGCCGAGGTCGCCGCCCATGCGCTCAAGAAGGACCTCGACAAGGTCGCGGTGTACGAGAGGAAGGGCATTATCGGGGAACGCGGGGACGGGGAGATAGGCATCCAGACGGTGCGGGCGGGCGACATAGTAGGCGACCATACGGTGATATTCGCGGGCCCCGGCGAGAGGATAGAGCTCGTACACAGGGCCCACTCCCGCAGCACCTTCGCCAGCGGAGCGGTTAAGGCCGCGGTCTGGGTCGCCAATAAGCCCGCCGGGCTCTACGACATGCAGGACGTGCTGGGGCTTAAATAATTACGGAGGGCAATATGATTAGATCTTTCTATCTACTGGGGCTTCTGGCCGTCATGGCCATTGCGTCCGCGGGGGCCGATGAGGTCTACGCCTTCGTGGGCGAGGGCTGCTCCGGGGACTGCAAGGCCTGCCACAGCCTCAGCAATGAGGAGGCGTCCACCCTGCTCCAGACCAGAAGGTTCCAGGCCGAGGTAAAGGCGATACGGATCAGCCCCGTAGGGGGGCTCTGGGAAGTCGAGCTTATGAGGGGAAACCAGCGGATTATCGTGTACGTGGACTTCGCGAAAAAACACATGGTCGAGGGACGCTTCACCCGGCTGGCGGACATAGGCCAACCGAAGACGCTGAGGAAGCTCGACACGAGCCTCATACCGCTCGATGACGCGCTGGTCATGGGAGACGAAAATGCGGAGAAGAGGCTAATCGTCTTCGACGACCCTGACTGTCCCTATTGCAAGAAGCTCCACGCGGAGTTGAAGAAGATAGTCGAGAGGAGGAAGGACATCGTCGTATTCATAAAGCTCTACCCGCTGAGCATACACCCCGAGGCATACGAGAAAGCGAAGGCCATCCTGTGCGGCGGTAAGTCGCTCGACCTTCTCGAGGACGCGTTCGCGGGTAAGGAGCTGCCCGAGGCGGACTGCGAGGCCGCGGCGATAGACGATAACATACAACTCGTAAAGAAGCTCGGTATCGGGGGGACCCCGACCGTGATATTCCCCGACGGGAGGTTCCTGTCGGGCTATGTGGACGCAGACAAATTGCTGGAGCTTATGGAGAGCCCGCAATAGAAGTGGAGCCGGCGGGCGGAATTGAACCGCCGACCAACTGATTACGAATCAGTTGCTCTACCGCTGAGCTACGCCGGCCCTCAGCGGAATGGTAAGGTAAGGGGCACTCTTTGTCAAGGCCTTTAAGGTACGCAGGGGGGCATATGGGGGGGCAGAAGGAAACCGACGATGCATACCGTTAAAAAAACCGACAGCGCGTTCCGGCACGACAGGGTCCTCATAGTAGGCGACGACCGGGAGGCGAGTGACAGGCTGAAAGGACTCCTCGGCGTCCACGGCTACGCAACCCGGCAGGAACCCCCGGGGCGGGACGTCCTGGGCGTGATAGACGAGTGGCGGCCCGCCGTGGTACTGCTGGACATCGCCCCGCCGGAAATGGAGGGGGGCGAGCTATGCGAGATGACGAAGAGCGTCAGCCCCCCGAACAGGCCTTCGATCGTCGTCACCTTCAACAAGGGCGACAGGGGGGTAATAGAAGACGGCATCTCCTTCGGCGCGGACGACTTCCTGATGAAGCCCGTGAACGAGAGGGAGCTCGTTACGACCGTCGGGGCGCAGATAAGGATACGCGAAATTTACAGCCACATACTGGAAGACAAGAAGAACCTGGAGACCGTGCTGGCCATCTCCGGCGCCGTCTCCTCCACGATGGACAGCTCCAAGGTCCTGGACATCATCGTAAAGAAGGTGGCCGAGATAACGGACGCGGTACGCTGTTCCATAGTGCTCATCACGAAGGATACCGAGGGCAAGGTGCTCGCCTCCCATGACGAGCCCATCAAGGGCGACCTCAAGATAGACCTATCGAAGTACCCGGAAATCAAGGAAGTGATGGCCACCCGTCACCCGCTCGCGCTGGAGGACATGGCGGAGCACCCGCTCATGAGCGGCGTTACGGAGCACATGGAGCAGCTCAAGGGCATGAGCATCCTGGTGGTGCCGCTCGTCTTCAATAAAGAAGTCCTGGGCACGCTCTTCCTGAGGGCCATGAGGTTCAAAAAGGGTTTTACCAGGAGAGAGATAGAACTCTGCCGCAGCGTGGCCAGCGCCTCGTACAACGCCATAAGGAACGTACAGCTCTTCGAGAAGATACAGAAAGAGAAAGAACACTTAAAGGAGATGGCCATAACCGACCAGCTCACCTCGCTCTACAACCACAGCTTCTTCTACACCAGGCTCGAAGAAGAGTTCCAGAGGGCGGTGCGCTACTCCATACCCCTCTCCCTTATCATGATGGACATAGACGACTTCAAGAAGATAAACGACAACTACGGACACCGTACCGGCGACCTCGTCTTGAAAGAGATCGGTACGATGATAAAGAACTGCGTGAGGAAGACCGACATAGTGGCGCGTTACGGCGGGGAGGAGTTCTCGGTCGTACTGCCGCAGACGACACTCGAAGGCGCCGCCGAAGAGGCCGAGAGGATAAGGGAGTTCATCGGGAAACACAACAGGTACGTCAGGGTGGGCAAGGAGAACATCACCGTCAGCATGGGCGTGGCCTCATACCCGGCCGAAGGCGTTACCGATGCGGAGGACCTGGTAAACCTCGCCGACAAGGCCCTTTACGAGGCAAAGAACGCGGGGAAGAACTGCGTAAGGATTACGGTAAGGGGCAAGAAGGGTTGAACCCGGCGTAGTCCTCTCGGAGGTCATCCCCTACGGGGATCATCCCCCTGCCCCCCCTCCCGTACCTTCGATCTTTATCGCGCATAGAGCTCCGCACATCGTACACACGTCCTCGTCCCCGGGCGGGCTCGACGCCCTCAAGGCCCCGGCCCTCTCCGGGTCTATCGAGAGCCTTATTTGCTCATCCCACTTGAGCGCCTTCCTGGCCCTGCTCATCCGTATGTCCCTCTCCCTCGCCCCGGGTACCCGCTTGGAGATATCGCCCGCGTGGGCCGCTATCCGGGACGCTATGACCCCCTCCTTCACGTCTTCTATCGTGGGGAGCCGGAGGTGCTCGCTCGGGGTGACGTAGCAGAGGAAGTCCGCCCCGGCGGCGGCGGCCATTGCCCCGCCTATGGCCGAGGTTATATGGTCGTAGCCCGGCGCTATATCCGTAACGAGCGGCCCGAGCACGTAGAACGGCGCGCCCCGGCAGAGCCTCTTTTGAAGGAGCACGTTGGCCTCCACCTGGTCCATCGGGACGTGGCCCGGCCCCTCTATCATGACCTGGACTCCCTCGGCCCGCGCTACGTCGGCGAGTTCGCCGAGTGTGGTGAGCTCCTCTATCTGCGCCCCGTCGGTCGCGTCGTCTATACATCCGGGCCTGAGGCCGTCGCCGAGACTAAGGACCATGTCGTAGCGCCTGGCGATCTTAACGAGCCTCGGGAACTCCTCGAAGAGCGGGTTCTCTTTACGGTTAAAGTCCATCCACTCCCGGGTGAGCGCCCCGCCACGGCTGACTATCCCCATTATCCTGCCGTTCTTTTTGAGCTTCTCGACCGACCGGCGCGTCACCCCGGAGTGCACGGTTATAAAGTCCACTCCGTCCTCGGCGTGCTTCTCTATGCTCTCGAATATCTCCTCGCTGTCGAGCTCGACGAAGGATTTTCCGCTGTCCCGCGCCCCGAGAGCGGCCTGGTATATGGGGACCGTACCGAGCGGCACCGGGCATTCGGCGAGTATCGCCTTTCTTATGGCACTCACGTCTCCGCCGGTAGAGAGGTCCATTACCGCGTCGGCTCCGGCGCCGACGGCGGCCCGGAGTTTTTTAAGTTCATCTTCTGGGTCGGCGTGGTCCTGGGAGGAGCCTATATTGGCGTTCACCTTGGTCCTGAGCCCCGTGCCTATGGCCAGCGGCGCTATGGAGCGACGGAGGGCGCTCCGGGTTATAACGACCGTGCCTTCCACCATGGCACGGCGTATGTATTCCGGCTCCACGCCCTCTCCGAGGGCCGCCTCCTTCATCTCTTCGGTTACCTTGCCCTCGCGGGCCAGATCAAGCCTTGTCATGGTCGACTCCTTTACTCCTTTTTAGTTCCACGAGAATCTCTCCGGCGGTTTTCCCCGCGTCTTCCGCCCCGATAACGGCCGATATAAGGGCCGCGCCCGAAGCCCCGCTGGAGATGACCTCTTCTATCCTGTCCTTCTTTACGCCGCCTATGGCGAATACCGGTATCTTTACCTTCCCCGCCGTCTCTTTCAGGGTATTGAGGCCCACCGGCGGGCCGTAGCGCTCCTTGGACGGCGTACGGTATACCGGGCCGAGCGTTATAAAGTCCGCGCCCTCTTCCTCGGCCCTTATCGCCTCTTCCACTCCGTGGGTCGAGACCCCGATAAGCTTCCCCTCCCCGAGATACGATCGAACGTTACGAGGGGGAAAACTCCCTTGCCCGAGATGCACCCCGTCGGCGCCTACTGCGAGGGCCACGTCGAGCCTGTCGTTTATAAGGAGCTTCGCTCCGTGGTTTCGCGTAACGCGCCTCAACTCCTTTGCCATACGGAGAAGTTCCCCCCCTTGAAGGTCCTTCTCCCGGAGCTGCACCGCCTTTACCCCGGCCTTGAGGACCTCTTCGACGACCTCCGTAAGCGTCCTGCCGCGCGTAAGACGCCTGTCCGTTATAAGGTAGAGCTCGAAGCCAACGCCCGTCATCCGGTACGCGTCCAGAGTTTCTTCCCCGCTATAACCGCCGTAAGCGCGAGTACCAGCACGATGCTCATCACCTGGGCGGCCTTCAAGGGACCGAGCATCAGGCTGTCGGCCCTGAAGTGCTCGACCAAAAACCTCCCGATGGAGTACATAATCAGGTAGAGGGCGAAGATAAAACCGTTCCCACGCTCCTGCTTTCTCATGACGAACCAGAGGAACAGGAAGATGGAAAGGTTTATCGTCATCTCGTAGAGCATGGCGGGGTGGGTGGGTATACCGGGGAACTCCCTCCCGGCGATACTCTCGGGCGGGAAGACCACCCCCCAGGGCATGTCCGTCGGGCGTCCGTGCGCGTCCCCGTTCATGAAGTTCCCGAAGCGGCCGAACGCCTGCCCGAGTATTATGGCCGGGGCCACGGCGTCGGACATGCGCCAGAAATTAACCTCGTAGCTCCTGAGATAAAAGCACGCGAAGGTAAAGCCGCCTATGAGCCCCCCGTGAATGGCCAGCCCTCCGTGCCATATGGCCGGTATCTCCACGGGGTTGGCGGCGTAAAAGCCCCAGTTGAAGACGACGTAGTAGAGCCTCGCCCCGACGACCCCGCTAACGACCGTCCAGATGACGAAGTTCATTACGTCGTCGTCGGTAAGGGAGATGCCCTTCCTCCTCACCTCGGACTTTACGATATAGCTGCCGACCAGTATGGCGACGACGTACATGAGCCCGTAAAAACGTATCTGGACCGGGCCGAAATCGAAGAGTACAGGGTGCAAGCGAGACCTCCGTCCGTTATTTATTCGATAGTTCCTTCGATCGGGCTCGATGCCGAACCGTAGAGTTTTTTCGGCATCCTGCCGGATAGGTATGCGAGCCTTCCGGCTTCCACCCCGAGCCTCATGGCCCGGGCCATCTTGACCGGGTCCTTTGCCGCGGCTATGCCGGTATTCATAAGGACCCCGTCGCATCCGAGCTCCATGGCCACGGCCGCGTCCGAGGCCGTACCAACCCCTGCGTCCACTATGACGGGCACCCCGGCCGATTCGAGTATGATCCGTATGTTATGCGGGTTCCGTATCCCCAGCCCGCTCCCTATGGGAGCGGCGAGCGGCATGACCGCCGCGCATCCGAGCTCTTCGAGCTTCCTCGCCATAATCGGGTCGTCGCTTGTGTAGGGGAGCACGGTAAAACCCTCCTTTACGAGGACCTTCGTGGCCTCAAGGAGGGCCTCGTTATCCGGGAAAAGCGTCCTCTCGTCCCCTATTACCTCGAGCTTAATGAGCTCCGTTGAGAGCGCTTCTCTGGCGAGCCGTGCCGTACGTATGGCCTCTTCGGCCGTGTAGCAGGCGGCCGTATTGGGGAGAAGCGTGTAGCGGGAGGTGTCTATGTGGTCGAGAAGCGACTCGCTACTCCGGTCGAGGTTCACCCTCCTCACCGCCACCGTCACCACCTCGGCGCCCGAGGCCTCGAGTGCCTCCTTCATCTGCTCGTTGGTGGCGTACTTGCCCGTCCCTACCATAAGGCGGGAGGTGAACTCCCACTTGCCTATCTTGAACGTGTCCGTCATCTCTATCTCCTCTCTATCTCCTCCGTATGATGGTTTTCGTTCAGCCCCCGCCGACCATGCGTACGACCTCCACGGCGTCGCCGTCAGCGAGCGCGGTCTCGGCGTAGCGTCCGCGCGGGACTATCTCACGATTAAGCTCCACGGCCATGCCGTCCCGCCTTATACCAAGCCCGGTGAGGAGCGAATCGATCGTGGCCCCCTCCCCTGCTTCCATTACCTCTCCGTTCACTCTAATTTCCATTTATTTCCATAACCCGCATTCTTCTAAAAGTAGAGGTCCCTCTTGCCCTCTTCAATCTCCTTAACCTTCTTCAGGACCTCCTGCCTCATGGCCGGGTCTTTTATCTCGTCCATGGCAAGGTCGAGCGCCTTTTCGAGCGCTTCACCCCTGCCGTTACTCGCCGTGTCGAGAAGGTACTCCTTCAAGGTGAGTATGGCGTTCGCCTGGCAAAAACCCTTCATACCTCCGGCGGTG
>JAZGJJ010000019.1 GCA_036482575.1 Thermodesulfobacteriota bacterium | reverse complement strand
CGTAAAAGAGGTGGAGTACGCCTCGTGCGTTCCCGGCGTGATGCACGCCTGCGGCCACGACGTCCACACCGCCGTCCTTATGGGCACGGCCGTGGTGCTGGGAAGCCTCCGGGATAAGCTCAAGGGGAACGTCAAGTTCATCTTCCAGCCGTCGGAGGAGAGCAGCCCCGGAGGGGCCAAGCATATGATAAGGGACGGGGCCATCGAGGAGCCCACGCCCTCGGCCGTCGCCGCGCTCCACTGCCACCCGGACCTCCCGGCGGGCTATATAGCCCACAGGGCGGGCATCATGACCGCCTCCTCGGACAGGCTCACCATAGTCATAAAGGGGAGGAGCGGGCATGCCTCGCGGCCCCATCTTGCCGTCGACGCAGTGCTCGTCTCGTCGATGGTCATAGACGCCATACACCATATAGTCAGCAGGCGTACGGACCCGCTTCACCATACCGTCATATCCATAGGCACCATCAAGGGCGGTACGGCCGCCAATATCGTGGCCGACCGCGTGGAGATGAGGGGGACGGTGAGGACGCTCGACCCCGAGGGGAGGGAGAAAATACAGGTGTTGATAGAGAACGTCATAAAGGGCGTGACCATGGGCGCGGGGGCGGACTACGAGTTCGCTTACGACTACGGAAGCCCCTCGGTAGTTAACGACCCGGAGCTCGATAAGCTGCTTACCGAATGCGCCGGGGAGGTGGTCGGGGCGGAGAGGGTCGTAACCATGAAGGACCCGCTCATGGGCGCCGAGGACTTTTCGTACTTCGCCGAACGCATACCCGGGGCGTTCTTCAGGATCGGCGTCGGCAGCCCGAAGGGGGTTATCGCGCCGCTCCACACACCCGAGTTCGACGTGAACGAGGAGGCCCTTGCGGTGGGGACCCGTATCATGTCGTGGTTCGCCGCGAAGTTCCTGGACTTGAAGGGCCGTGGGTAGAGCCGCCCCTGTCTTCGTTCTCCTTTTACTGGCGCTTGTCGGGGCCTTCTCACTCCACGAGATAGCCAACCTCGACATAGGCTGGCACCTGAAGGCCGGAGAGTATATCGTAACCGAACGGGCGGTCCCCACGACCGACATCTTTTCCTACACCGCCTCGGGCCGCCCATACCTCGACTCCCACTGGCTCTTCCAGGTGGTTACCTACGGCGCCTATTCTATGTTCGGTGTCTACGGGCTGAACCTCCTTATCGTCGCCGTAGCGGCCGCCGTATTCATAACCCTCTTCAGGCTCGCGGATTTCCTTAAGAACCCGTACGCGGCGACCCTCTTCTTCCTTCCGGCCATACTCGCGGCAAGCCCGCGCTTTATGATAAGGCCCGAGCTCTTCACCTTCCTCTTCGTCGCCGTATACCTGTATATACTCGAGAGGCACGGGAAGAGGGAGACCGTATATCTCCTCCCCTTTATTCAACTACTATGGGTCAACATGCACGGACTCTTCCCGCTGGGGCTCGTGATGGTCTTCTGCTACATCACGGGCGGGCTTGCCGCGGTGAAGCTCAGACTTCCGTTCGAGTGGAATAATGAGGGGGAGGGAGGACTTTCTGGGGACGCCCTCAGGAGGCTGGCCATTGTGTTTACGGTGATGGTCCTCGTCTCGCTTGTAAACCCCTACGGCGCCGAACTGGCCCTCTACCCCCTTACACTCTTTACCGAGGTGAGCGAGGCGGGGAGCGTCGTGCGCACGACGATAAGCGAGCTTATGTCGCCTTTCGCCGCAAGAGAGTCGGTAAGCCTCGAGTTCATGAGCATGTACTGGTTCCTGGCCGTGGGTACGCTCCTGAGCTTCGCGCTCAACTACAGGAGGGTCGACCTCTTCTCACTCCTCCTCTGCGCGGCGTTCTTCTACCTCTCGGCCCTGGCGGTGAGGAACGTGGTGCTTTTTGCCGTAATAGCCGCTCCGATAGCCGTACTGAACGTAAGCCGCGCGACCTCTTCGACCGCCTCGGTGCGGGGGTTCCTCTCGTCGGTGCCCGGCTCCGTGCTCAGAGCGGGGTTCACCCTTGCCGTAACGGTGGTGGCGGGCTACTATTTCCTGAGCGTTGTCTCAAACCGCTACTATATGTCGGTGGGGAGCTATATGAGGACCGGGCCGGGGCTCTCCGAGATACGCTATCCCACCCGGGCCGTGGATTTTATCCGGGCGAACGGGATAAAAGGCAACGTCTTTAACAGCGTGAGCTTCGGGGGTTACTTCATATGGAGCTTCTTTCCCGAGCAGAAGGTCTTTTTCGACGGCAGGTGGGAGGTCTACGGGGAGGAGTTCTTCAGGAGGTATAACGCCATGGTGACCGACCCGGCACATTTCAAGGCCGCGGCCGGGAGCTACGGCGTAAACTACGTGCTCCTGGACTATACCGCCCCCGAGTTCTTCGGCCTTACCGGTTTCCTCTCCAAAGACCCCTCGTGGAGGCTGGTCTACTGCGGGGACGCCGGGGTGGTCTTCGTAAGAGACGCGCCGGAGAACCGGACCGTACCCAACCGCTGCGACCTCGATTCCCCGGTCTCCTCGGATATCGGGGCGCTTGAAAGGACATATCTAGAACGGATGGAAGAAGGCTTTTTCAGCCGCACCGTGCGCCTTATGGGGCGCCTCATGCGTTCGTCCACCGGCGGGGAAGGAGACCCGGTGCCCCACTTCGCGCGCGGCATACTCTTCGGCAGCCTGGGCCGCTTCCAGAGGGCCGAAGAGGAGCTGCTTAAAAGTCTCGCCGTGTTCCCGGACCTGCAGGAGGCGCACTATAACCTGGCACTCGTTTACTTCAACACGGGCAGGATGGACAGGGCGGCCAGGGAGCTCGGCTTCGTCCTGGAGGCCGACCCGGAAGACGACGAGGCGAAGAAGTTCCTGGAACTGATACCGAAAGGGGGGTAAGGAGGGTTATGAAAGAGGGATACGTGGTATGCATGGTGACGGCCCCCGACGCGGAGGCCGGCGCGGCTATGGGGAAGAAGGTCGTCGAAGAGGGCCTTGCCGCCTGCTGCAACATAGTGCCGGGAGTGAGGTCCATATACGCCTGGAAGGGCAAGCTATGCGACGAGGCCGAGGTGCTCTGCATAATGAAGACCCGCGCGGCGCTCTTCGAGAAGCTGAAGCAGAGGGTGAAGGAGCTCCATACCTACGAGGTCCCGGAGATCATAGCGCTCAAGATAGAGGACGGCCTCCGCGAGTACCTCGACTGGATAGACGGAGCGACGGGGAAGACACCATGATGGTGTTTTAACTTCTGAACGGCCGTTAGTGGCTTATGGGGTGGAAGTTGCAGTGGGGCCTCGTATGACATTAACCGTGCGGCAGCACCATGATGGTGTTTTAAATTTAGAAACTATCGCCCGCAATACAAGCTGCTAACGTTACAGAAGACCTCGTATGGTGTTGCAATGCGGTTAAATCCCTGTTAGAATCCGGGTATGTTTAAACGCGCTATAAATACGGGCGTCCTCCTGGCCCTCCTGTCGTTATTGGTCTTCACTTCTCTCCCACAGGCGGAGACAGCGATCTCCGAGGAGACAGCGGCCTCCAAGGAGACAGTGGCCTCCTCAGATACGGACGCCAAAGCCGACCGGTCTCCGGGGGCCATCCACTACGTGAAGGTCGATGGCGTGGTAAACCCGGTCATGTCGGAGTACCTCATAAAGAGCATGAAAAACGCCGCGGACGACGGTGCCGAGATGGTCGTAATCCAGCTCGACACCCCCGGCGGGCTCGACCTCTCGATGAGGGACATCATAAAGGCGATGCTCGCGAGCGAGGTGCCGGTGGTGGTCTACGTGGGCCCGTCCGGAGCACGGGCGGCCTCGGCCGGGGTCTTCATGCTATACGCCTCCCACGTGGCGGCCATGGCGCCGGGTACGAACACCGGCTCGGCCCACCCCGTTGCCATGGGAGGGGGAGGGGGCGGGGATAAAGAAGCCGACGAGACCATGATGCAGAAGGTCGAAAACGACGCCGTCGCCTACATAAAGAGTATAGCGAAAAAGAAGGGCAGAAACGCCGAGTGGGCAGAGAAGGCCGTCCGCGAGAGCGTGAACGTCACGGCCGAAGAGGCGTTGAAGCTCGGCGTAATAGAGATCATAGCCGAGGGCAGGGCCGAACTCATGGAGGCGCTTAATGGCAGGACCGTCGAGACCGTCATAGGGGAGAGAAAACTCAAGACCGCCGGGGCCGAGATAAAAGAGGTCGAGATGAACATGAGGTTCCGGATACTGAAGGCCATAGCCAACCCCAACGTGGCCTACGTCTTGATGATGATAGGGATGATAGGGATCTATTTCGAGCTCTCCAACCCCGGCGCCATTCTGCCGGGCGTGGTCGGGGCCATATGCCTGATACTCGCCTTCTATGCCTTCCAGACCCTTTCGGTCAACTACGCGGGGATCGCCCTTATAGGGCTCGCGGCCGTCTTCTTCATAGCCGAGATAAAGGTGACGAGCTTCGGGTTGCTCTCGCTCGCGGGCGTCGTCTCGCTCCTCTTGGGCTCTCTCATGCTCTTCGACTCGCCGCTCCCCTTCATGCGCCTCTCGCTTTCGGTGCTTCTTCCGACGGTCCTTATCGTAAGTGCTTTTTGCATCGGCGCCATGATGCTTGCCATACGTATTTATAGAAGAACGCCGGTAAGCGGCATGGAGGGCTTCGTCGGCAGGGAAGGCGAGGCCACGAGCGACGTGGGGCCCGAAGGCGGCAAGGTCTACCTGAGCGGCGAGTACTGGAACGCAACGAGTGACGAGGCCATAAAGGAGGGTGATAAGATAAAGGTCGTCGAGATAAAGGGACTTAACATAAAGGTCGTGAGACTATAAAACGGTCAGCGGACCGAGCGGCCAGCGGACCGAACGGCCAGTGGGTCGAAAGGAGGGTTCTTATGTCTATAATAGGAGCAATTGTCGGGCTTGTAGTTCTCTTTTTATGGTCGGCCATAAAGATACTGCCCGAGTACGAAAGGGGCGTGGTCTTCTTCCTCGGAAGATACCAGAGCGTTAAGGGCCCGGGGCTGATAGTCATAATCCCCGGCCTTCAAAAACTCATCAGGGTGAGCCTCAGGGTCATAACCGCCGACATCCCCCCGCAGGAGGTCATCACAAGGGATAACGTCTCGGTCAGGGTAAACGCCGTCGTCTACTTCCGGGTCATGGTCCCGGACAGGTCCATAATAGAGGTCGAGAACTACCTCTACGCCACGAGCCAGCTCGCCCAGACCACCCTTAGGAGCGTTTGCGGACAGGCCGAGCTCGACGAGCTGCTGGCAGAGAGGGAGAAGATAAACAGGAAGATACAGGAGATACTCGACCGCCAGACCGACCCCTGGGGCATAAAGGTCACGCTCGTGGAGCTTAAGGCCATAGACCTGCCCGAGGAGATGAAGCGCTTCATGGCCAAGCAGGCCGAGGCCGAGAGGGAGAAGAGGGCCAAGATAATCCACGCCGAGGGCGAGCTCAACGCCTCCGTGAAGATACTCGAGGCCGCGAAGATCCTGAGCCAGAACCCGATCTCCCTGCAGTTGAGATACCTGCAGACCCTTACCGAGGTGGCCGCGGAGAAGAACTCCACCACCATCTTCCCGCTGCCAATAGACCTCGTGAAACCTTTCCTGGAACCCTTCTTAAAGAAGGAGTTGGACAAGGGATAACCGGCCGTATGGGCACGGCGTAAAAGGCATGACGGATAACGAGAACCCCAACGCGGGACACCGCGAGAGGCTTAAGGAGAGGTTCCGGAAGGCCGGGCTCGACGGCTTCCACGACTACGAGGCCGTGGAACTCGTCTTGAGCTTCGCCATCCCCCGCCGCGACGTCAAGCCCGCGGCAAAGGCCCTCATAAAGAAGTTCAAGGGCTTAAGGGGCGTCTTCGACGCCCCGGTCGAAGAGCTGAAAGAGGTAAAGGGGGTCGGCGAGAACGCGGCCCTCTTACTGAAACTCCTTAAAGAGGTGGCGGGCGAGTATCTGAAGGAACGCATCATCGGCAGGGACGTCGTCCGCTCTCCGGCCGAGGTGATAGAGTTCCTGAACCTGAAACTCTCCGGCGAGAGGGTTGAAAAATTTATCGCCGTCTACCTTAACTCCAAGAACGAAGTGCTGGCTGTGGACACCCTCCACGAAGGCACCATCGACCAGACCCTCGTCTACCCCCGTAAGGCCATAGAGAACGCCTTCAAGCATAACGCCCGCTCGGTCATCTTCGTCCACAACCACCCCTCCGGCGACCCGAAGCCCTCCCAGCGCGACCGTAAGCTCACCATGGACCTCGAAAGCGCCGCCCGCGCCGTGGACATAATCGTCCACGACCACATCATCATCGGCAGGGATTCGCATGTTAGTGGGAGGGATTTGGGGTGGTTCAGGGGTAGGTAGGTAACTTATCCGCTAAACCGCCGATTTGTCCGCCATGCTTTGTTGGCCGCACATTTTGCCTCCTCGACGTATAGCACTATACGCCTGCGGGCCAAAATGTGCGTCCGCCTCGCCTGACGAACAACTTGCCGGTTTGGGTTTTGATGGCTCTCCGGTACCGGTAACTGCCCCACCGCAGGTGGCTCGTCTGGCGGGAAACTTGACGGTTTGATTTCTGAGCCTGCCCTGAGCTTGTCGAGGGGCGAAGTCGAAGGGCAAAAAACCGTGCTCGAACTTTTATTGAAGGGGAGATAAGATTGGTGGGGGTGGTACTTTCTTCCTGTAGTCCGCAGTAGACCGAGCCAATGCAATATGGTATATTTCTTCCTGTAATCTATGACTTAAAATAGGCATTGAGGAGCAATGTTTAAGAAGAAGACATTAGTTGTTGTCGGTGCAGGAGCCAGTTGTGAGGTGGACTTGCCTGACGGCAAGAAGCTGACGAGCACCATTGCGCAGATGTTAAATATTGAACTCGGTGATTTCGGGAAGCTAACAGGTGGCGATCCTGCAGTCCGAGAAACTCTTAGAATTATGGCGATAGAAGTTGCGGAGAAAAACCCAGGTGGTCCTCCAGCCAATGCAAGGCCGTACGTAGACGCCGCACAGATGATTCGAGATGCGATGCCACTGGCAGAGTCGATCGATAATTTTATTGATACACATAAGGGTGATGCGTCGATCGAAGGTTGCGGTAAGCTTGCAATCGTACAATCGATATTACATGCAGAAAAAGAAAGCCATCTCTATTTTGAAAATATAGGTCTTAATTCAAATATTGACTATAAAGACATTCAGAATACTTGGTTCATCGAATTCTATCAGCTACTTACCAAGAATTGCGGTAAGGAGGACCTCGCAAAACGATTTGATTCCCTCGTGATGATTATATTCAACTATGATCGTTGCGTCGAACATTTTCTCGTTAACTCCATTCGAACGTACTATGGAATAGATGCCAAGGAGGCAGCGGAATTAGTTAATCGAATTGAGATTTATCACCCTTATGGCAAGGTCGGGCACCTTCCTTGGCAAAAACATAAAAAAGGCGGTGGAGTGATTGATTTCGGGGCTAAGACAAACCCTGCGATACTAATTAAACTTTCGGAACAAATAAGAACATTCACAGAAGGAACCGATCAAGGTTCCAGCGAGATTTCTGCTATAAGAGAGCACGTAAAGTCCAGTGAGATAGTTATATTTCTAGGCTTTGCATTTCATGCACTTAATTTGAAATTGCTTAAGCCAGAATCTGGTGGGAGTAAGGCTATGTGTTTTGCAACTGCCAAAGATATATCGGAGCATGATTGTATTATAATCAAAAAAGAGTTGGCAAAGCTTAAGCCGCTAAATGTAATATGCCTAAGAAATGATTTATCTTGCTCTAAATTGTTCCAAGAGTACAGTAGAAGCTTGTCATACACATAGTGCCGACAGTCCTAGCCAGCACAAGAGACGTTCCTACTTTCGGCTGGCTACTGTTGTGGCACTACACACCATTATAAAAAGTAATTCTTGGTTATTCTATCCGGCTACAACTGCTGACTTGTAGGTGAAACCATCTCAGGACAATTATTATCCACCCCTCACCCCGCCTTCTCTTCAATTGTCTCCACCGCCCTTTTGAGCTTTCTTAATGCCATCTCTTTACCCATCGCCGCGAGTGTCTCGAAGATGCCGGGGCTTACCGTGCCGCCGGTTAGCGCCACGCGCACGGGCTGGGCGAGCTTGCCGAGTTTTAGTTCCTTCTCGTCCAGTATCGCCTGAAACGCAGCCTCTATTTCGGTTTCGCCGAAAGCATCCAACCCCTCAAGCCGTTCGATTATTAGTTTGAAGATCTCAACCCTATCGGGAGTCAAGAACTTCTTCCCTGCCTTCTCCTCGTAAGTGACCTCCTCTTCGAAGTAAAAACGCGAACCTTCGGCCATCTCCACGAGCGTCTTGGCCCGCTCCTGCGTGGTTTTTATTATCGCCGGAAGCCTCGGGTCGTCGGCCTCGCCCTCCTTTAGGAAAAGTTTTAACGGCCCGATTAAATCCTCGGGCCGGGCCTCCTTTATATAGTGGTGGTTAAGCCACAGGAGCTTCTCCGGGTTGAAGACGCCGGAAGACTTGCCCACGTTATCAAGCGAGAACTTCTCTATAAGCTCATCCATGGAGAATATCTCCTGGTCGCCGTGAGACCAGCCGAGCCGCGCCAGGTAGTTAATCAGAGCGTGCGGAAGAAAGCCCTCATCCCTGTAAGCCGTAACCGAGGTCGCGCCGTGGCGCTTCGAAAGGCGCTTGCCGTCCGAGCCGAGTATCATCGGCAGGTGCGCGAACTCGGGGACCGGGTAGCCGAACGCCTCGTAAAGGAGTATCTGCTTCGGCGTGTTATTCAGATGGTCGTCGCCTCTTATGACGTGCGTTATCCGCATCTCCGCCTCGTCAACCACGACGCACAAGTTATAGGTCGGCGAGCCGTCGCTCCTTAAGATTACAAGGTCCTCTATCTCCTCGTGCTCGATAGCGACCGTGCCCTTTATGAGGTCCTTTATAATGCTCTTACCCGGAGGTACCCGGAACCTCACGGCCGAGGGGCCGTCGGGAGTGTCGCTCCTCTCACTGCACCTCCTGTCGTAGCGGGGAGCACGGCCTTCGGCCATGGCCTGCTTCCTCCGCTCCTCCAACTCCTCTGGCGTGCACCAGCAGCGATAGCCTTTTTTTTCCTTAAGCAGCCTCTCGGCGTGTTCCTTATAAATGTTAAACCTCTTACTCTGTAAGAACGGCCCCTCGTCCCAGTCGAGCCCGAGCCACTCCATGCCGTCGAGTATGGCTTGAGTAGCCTCCTCTGTCGAGCGGGCCGCGTCGGTGTCCTCCACCCTCAAGATAAACTCCCCCCCATGCCGCCTCGCGAAGAGCCAGTTAAAAAGGGCCGTCCGAGCCCCGCCGATATGCAGATGCCCCGTAGGGCTCGGCGCAAAACGTGTGCGTACTGTCATAAGCTGTCCTTAATTCCTGAGGGAAACTTTTTGTAAAAAGTTTCCCTCAGGCTCCCTTCAAAAACTTTTAGTTCTTACCCGGGGGCACCCCCCCAACGGGGGGGTGCCCCCGGGTAACTCTAAGTCTTCGGAGGGGG
>JAZGJJ010000018.1 GCA_036482575.1 Thermodesulfobacteriota bacterium | reverse complement strand
ACCAACGGCTTCTACTCCCGAACCCCCCCCACAGGTCCCATATGCCGCCCCCGTACCGGAGGAGCCGTCTACTCCCCCTGCTCCCGCGAGTGAGGACGCAACCAGGGAGGGCGAATGTCCGGAGTGCGGCAGGCTTATGGACGTGTCCGCGGCCAGGTGCGTCTGCGGCTATGACTCCGAGCTGCGGGCCGCTCTGCCCGTGAGCGCTGAGAAGGCGGCAATGGAAGGTTCACCACGGCGGTCGAAGAGAAGGGGGCCGTTTATAGCCTTCACGGTCATCGCGGTTATTTTACTTGCGGGGGCTGCCGTGTTCTGGTCTTCACGCGACGCGGTACGTAAAGAGGTCGAGACGGGGGGGGCTGACCATCTTGCCCCGGCTGTCGCGCCCGCCCCGCCCCCCGCCCGCCCGGAAGGTGTCGTGGCTACGACCCCGGTGGAAGCTGACCGGGCTCAGGCGGAAGCTGAAAGGAAAGCGGCTGAACTGAAGGCCGCCGAGGAGAAAGCGGCAGCCGAGAAGGCCGCGGCTGAGAAGAAGGCAGCCCGGGAGAAAGCGGCAGCCGAGAAGGTAGCGGCTGAGAAGAAGGCTCAAGAGAAAGCCGCAGCGGAAAAGTTAGCCCGGGAGAAGGCGGCGGCTGAGAAAGCGGCTCGGGAAAAGGCCGCAGCCGAGAAGGCCGCTCAGAAGAAGGCAGCTCAAGAGAAAGCGGCACAGAAGAAAGCGGCCGAGGAGAAAGCGGCGGCCGAGAAGGCAACCCGAGAGAAGGCGGCGGCTGAGAAAGCAGCGCGGGAAAAGGCAGCTCAAGAGAAGGCGGCAGCCGAGAAGGCCGCGCTTGACCCGAGGGTGCTAAAGCACGGGAAGATGCCCGTAAGGGTCCCGCAGGACATCTATTACGCGCCCGTTCTTGCCCACCTGAAGAAGAACAGTTCTTCCCCCGTTGATATAGACATAAAGGAGTGCACCGAGGTTTTCTATACGGACGGCGGCTGGCTCGTGGGGTGCGACTGGTGGTTCAGAAGCAAGACCGGGGAGCTGGCGTCGGACTCGAAGTGGTTTGTTATCAGCCATGATGCGGTCGTGAACATGTACTGAATCAGGCAGGAAAGTCTACGGCCTGGAAGATAAGGAGTGGAGGTGGTGGGGGCCCTGTGACATGGGTTTCAGTTTTGTGTAAAGGTCGTTGGGAGTTACGGGCCGAAGGCCCGTAACTGAAAGGGGTCTCAGCCCCCCTCAGGCTTTCAGATTATCGAATATTTTGTAGAGCTGGTTGTCTTCTCTTTCGATCCTTTTCCCGAGCGCTTCGAAAATCCCTTTGGTTTGGGTGACGAAGCCCGCGGGGTCTTTCTGTATCTTCGGGACGGTCGGCCAGTTATCCAGGTACTTGCCGAAGGCGTCTTTCAGGCCGCCCATCTCTTCCATGAAGTCGTTGGCGACGGAGCGGACCTTCTCGTCCGCGTTGTCGATGAGCACTGGGTAGAGTTTTATGTCTTCCATCTTAAGATGGGTAGACAGCTTGGCCGCGAACTTCGACAGGAGCGACCTTATCGGGCCCGCCTCCTCCTTTAACGCGTCTTCATTGAGCAAGGCGGACATCTCGGTTACGATATCCAGCAGTTCGCCGTGCTGGCGTCTTAAGTCCTCTGTCCTGATCATTTTGCACCTCCTCCGAAGTTGCGTGCGGGTTATGTTGCCTTGCACCCGGCCTATCGAACATGCCGTGAAGCCGGGGGAGGGAATGGACTCTCAGGGGGTATCAGACCCCTGCTCTTTATCTTCCGTATCCGTCGGTTCGGGCGTGTCTTCGGAGGACTCGGGGGAAGGTTCCGCCTCGGTGGTCTCCGTAGTTTCCGTCGCTTCAGTCGTCTCCGGCTCTTCGGGAAGGCCCGCGTCCTTATGCTGGCGCTTGAGCCTCTTCTCTTCCTGCTTCTTAAGCCGTTTTATCTCTTTCTGACGCTTCCCGCTCTTATACATGCCGGAACGCTTTGCCATTGTCACCTCGCTTTACGAATATTGGAAAAAAGGAATGTACTTACCCTATCATACTTTATAGAGCTTAAGGGCTTTTTATTTCCTCGTCTATAAGCCTTAGCCCTTCGAGGGCCGGGGTGTCGATGGAGATGGTCCCGTCCGGGCCGTGCGGCTCGCGGGGGTTTATGCGTATAAGGCGCGCGTCGTACCTCGCGGCGAACGCCTGGCAGCTCATGCGGACCGTCGGTACGGCCGTGCCCGCGCCACACTCGACTATCGCGAGCTTCCCCTTTCCCCCCCCGCCGATGTTGTCAAGCCATTGGCCGAGCCTCTCCTCCTGGGCGTTGGTCCTCTGCGGGAGCCACGACCAGTCGTTGAACATCAAGATATTGGGCCTCGTGACCGAGCCGCAGGAGGCGCACGCCGGAATCTCTCCCGCTACGGTCATATCATCGAGGTTTACGTCTATATAGACCCCCTCGGCGGGCCGGACCTCGCCGTCGCACCCCTCGAGGCACTGCAGGTGGTGTATGGAGCCGTGGCACTCGTAGATTTTTTCCTCGGCAAAGCCCGCCCGCTGGAACTGGCCGTCCACGTTCGAGGTGAAGACGAAAGAACCGCCCTGCTTGCCCGAAGCCCAGGAGTTCAAGAGGGAAAAACCTTGGTGCGGGACGGTTTCGCGGTAGAGGTTAAGCCGGTGTCCGTAGAAGGCCCAGGCCATCTCGGGCTTATCCATAAACCAGACCGGGTTGGCCATCTCGACGAACGATATGCCGAGGTGTTTTAACGGGGGGTAGGCCTTCCAGAAACCCTCGTCGCCCCTGAAGTCCGGGAGGCCCGAGTCCACGCCCATCCCGGCGCCCGCGCCTATGAGTATCGCGTCGGCTGCGGCTATGGCCTCGGCCGCCCTCTTTACCGAATCCGTCCTATCCATCTACCGCTCCTTGTCCCGCCCTGCATGGTCGAGCACCGCTTCCCATGGGTTCAGATTACTATTTTCGGGCCGGAAAAGCAAAAACCGGATGTCGTTCTTTGCAACGGCGCGGAACTCCTTTATAATAGTCTTTATGGCGACCCGACCTCTAAGGACGTACCTTGCGATATACCTGGTATCGACCGGCACCCTGACATACGAGATAGGGCTCATGAACCTCTTCTCTCTCGCGCAGGGCTACCACTTCGCCTTCATGGTCATAAGCATCGCGCTCATGGGCATAGGGGCCGGCGGGGCGGTGCTCATGGCGACGGGCTGGAGCGGCGGGCAACAAGGGGGAGAGGGGGGAGGGGGGGAAGGGGGGGAAGGGGCCGCGAGGCTTCTCTCCGTGCTCGCGGCCCTCCTGTGCGCGGCGTCCGTTCTCTGCTACATGGCGGCCAACGCGCTCCTCTTCGACCCGGTGAAGGCCGCGTGGAGCAGGTCGGAGTTCGGAAAAATCCTCGCGCAGTATCTGATGCTGTCCATACCCTTTGTCTTTTCCGGGGCGATAGTGTCCGCGGCGATAAGGGCAATGAGCGAGAGGGTGCACAGGCTCTATCTCGCGGATATGGTCGGCGCCGGCACGGGGTGCGTCCTGATACTCCTCGTGCTTACGGTCTCCGGGGGGGAGGGGGCGGTGATCGTCGCGGCATTTCTGTTCTTCACGGCCGCACTTTTATTCCGCACCCCCTCACGCCTTATCGAGGCGGCCCTGCCCGCCTCGGCCCTGATACTCCTCGCACTGGCGGCGTTCCTGCCGGGCAATTGGCTCGAAGCGAGGGTCTCTCCCTACAGGGACCTTTCGGCCGCCTTGAACTTCCCCGGGGGCAGGGTGCTTGAAACCGTCCACTCCCCCTCGGGGAGGCTTGATGTGGTGGAGAGC
>JAZGJJ010000017.1 GCA_036482575.1 Thermodesulfobacteriota bacterium | reverse complement strand
ATCCTCCCTGCTTACCGAGACCTCGCTGCCTACAAGCGGCTCGGCCTCTTCCATTCTTCCTATGCCCTCGATCGTAGCGAGGAGCATCCCCTTGTGTTTCCGCGAGCTTTTTATACGGTAGGGAGTTTCGCCTATCAGGGCCGTTTTCCACTCGAGCCCTTCGGCGGAGCCGAAGAGAAGAATCTTTATCTCCCCTTTTACGCCGTGGAGTCCGACAACCTTTCCGACCGGTACAGCCGTCTCTTTATTCAACTATCTCAAGGACCGCGCGCTTCTTGAGCTTGGTCGACGCGGCGGTGAGTATCGTCCTTATAGCCTTTGCGGTCTTGCCCTGTTTCCCTATAACCTTTCCAAGGTCCTCTTTAGCGACCATCAGCTCTATGACCGAGGTCCTGTCGCCCGATATCTCTTCAACCTTTACCTGGTCAGGATTATCTACAAGCGCCCTTGCAATGGACTCGATCAACTCCTTCATCGTTCACCTCCGGAAAGATATCCCTTTATCGGTTCAGGCCGCCTTTGTCTCTTCGGTCACTCCCGCCTTTTTAAATATTGTTTTTACGGTGTCGGTGGCCAGCGCCCCTTTCTTGAGCCAGGCCCTGGCCTTTTCGCCGTCGACCTCTATCTTCGCCGGGTTCTCCAGCGGGTCGTATGTGCCGAGTATCTCGATAAACCTGCCGTCCCTCGGACGGATGCCTTCGGCCACCACTATCCGATAGAAAGGTTTCTTCTTCTTCCCGTACCTTGCGAGTCTTATCTTAACAGCCATTCTCTTTTTACCTCCTTACCCTGAAAAGGCCCGAATATCGGGCATACCGCCTTTTTTGAACTTCTTCATCATCTTGCGCATCTGCGCGTACTGCTTTATAAGCCTGTTTACGTCCTGGACCCTGGTGCCGCTCCCCCCGGCTATCCTCACCCTCCTGCGGGCGTTCAGTATGGCGGGTTTGAGCCTCTCCTTTACGGTCATCGAGTCTATTATCGCCTCGGTCCTCACAAGCTCCTTCTCGTCCACGCTGAACCCCTTGGACTTCTTCATCGCGTCGAAGCCGGGCAGCATGGAGAGCACGCTGTCGAGCGAGCCCATGCCCTTTACCTGCCGGAGCTGGTCCCTGAAGTCCTGGAGCGTAAAGGAGTCTTTCCGTATCTTCCTTTCGATCTCCTTCGCCTTCTTCTCGTCAATGGCCTCATAGGCCTTTTCGGCGAGGGTCAGGACGTCGCCCATGCCGAGTATCCTTCCGGCGAGCCTTTCGGGGTGGAACACCTCGAGTGAATCGACCTTCTCTCCGAGGCCTACGAACTTTATGGGGCTCCCGGTGACCATGCGCATCGAGAGCGCGGCCCCTCCACGCGCGTCCCCGTCGAGCTTCGTGAGTATCACGCCGGTTATGCCCACCGCGTCGTTAAAGCCCGCGGCCGTGGTGACGGCGTCCTGGCCGGTCATCGCGTCTGCTACGAGGAGTGTCTCGACCGGGGAGAGGACCCTCTTAAGCTCCTTCAGCTCGTCCATGAGCCCGTCGTCCACGTGCATCCTTCCGGCCGTGTCGACCAGCATGGTGTCGTAGCCCTTTATACCGGCCACCCTCAAGGCCTCACGGCATATCTCGCGCGGGTCCGTCATCCCCCCCACGTCGAAGCAGTCGACCTTTATGGAGGCCGAGAGTTTTTTAAGCTGCTCGACGGCGGCCGGTCTTGCGAGGTCCGCCGGTACTATGAACGGGTCCCTGCCGCGGGACTTTATAAGTCTCGCGAGCTTGGCGGTCGTCGTGGTCTTTCCCGAGCCCTGCAGCCCGACGAGCATCAGTACGGCGGGGCTGCCCTTGAGTTCCAGCTCCGCGGTCTCGCCTCCGAGCAGCGCGGCCAGCTCGTCGTGCACGACCCTCGTGAACTGCTGGCCGGGGGTAAGGCTCAGGAGCACCTCCTCGCCGAGCGCCTTCTCCTTTACCGAGGCGATAAAGTCCTTCACCACGGCGAAGTTTACGTCCGCCTCAAGGAGAGAAAGTTTTACTTCCCTCAAGGCGGACTCTACGTTCGCCTCGGTGAGCTTTCCCTGGCCCCTCACGTTTTTCAGGACGCGGGCCAGTTTATCCGATAAGGTTTCCAGCATAGCTATTTGAGGGTAAAATTAAGCATTTAATCATATAAAATAAGACCGGGAGATGTCAAGATATTTCGGGCCCGCCGCCGGAATAACGGCGCCGTGGGGCTGGTAGAGGGGGGGGTTGCGGGCTCTTGCCGGGAAACACGACCGGGGCGTAGATTACGGCATCCAGAGATACATGAAACGCATCCCCGGCCCCTTCAAGAAGTCGGCGTCTATGTTTATCAGGTTTACGGTGGATGGAGCGGCGAGTTTCGATGAGGAATAGATATTGCTCCTGTAGTCGCCGGGCCGCGCGTAGGCGACGACCCTGGCCTCCTCGATGCCCGCCCTCTCCTTCGCGCGCTCTATCGCGTCCTCCATGTAGCCTATCCGGTCGATGAGACCGAGCTTAAGGGCCTGCTCGGCGGTATAGACCCGGCCGTCGGAGACCTCCTTGAGGGCCGCCTCGTCCATACCCGGCCTGCCCTCCTTTACCGCATCGAGGAACCGCTCGAACATGGAGTCTATTATGGCCTGAAGAAGCTCCCTCTCCTCGTCTGCCATGGGTCGGATGGGGCTGCCCATGTCTTTCTTCTCGCCGGACTTTATGGTCTCGTCGGTGAGCCCTATCTTCTCCATGAGGCCCGTGGCGTTTATCCTGTAGGCCACGACCCCTATGGCGCCGGTTACGGTGGTGGGGTGGGCGATAATTTCGTCGGCGGCCGAGGCTATGTAGTAGCCTCCGGAAGTGGCGATACCCATGAGCTCGGCCACCACGGTCACTTCACTCTTCTCCTTGAAGCGTTTGATCTCGTGGTGGACGATATCCGAGGTGGTGACCTCGCCGCCGGGTGTCTTTATCCTCAGCACGACGGCCTTTACCCGCTTGTCCTCCGAGGCCTTGTCGAGCTCCTCCCTTATCCTCGCGGTAAGCCTCGGCGCCGTCTGAAAGCCAAGGACCCCGCGCTCCTCCTTGTCGCTTATAAGCCCCGATATGTCTATAAGGAGGACCTTGTCGGCGCCGGTGCCGCCTACTGCCTTCTCAATAAGCGGCTTCACCCCCGGCGCGGGGATACTGACGCATCCCCCGACGAATAAGACCGCAAGTGCCGCGACCGTCCTTATCACGTTCATCTTACGCATCTTTTACGATACGCCTTATCCTCTGCTGGCTGCCCTCAACGCTTTCAACGCCGGTATTGAGTATGTGGCAGGTGGTGGAAGAGAAAAGTTCCCTGAAGAACGCCTTCTGCACCTCGGGCCTCTTTACCAGGAGGTAGGGGTTATAGAAAGGCTCCTCTCCGAACTCCCCCTCCTTGCCACCCGCGCCGGGAAGGCGCTGGAACCTTCCCTTCTCGAGCACCTTTATGGCCTCATCCGGGGAGAGCTCCACCTCCGGGGGGGACTCCGGGTCCCTCCTAAGGAGGATGACCGACTTCACGACCGCCCTCTCGACGAACTTGTCCGGCCCCCCTATCCACTCGGGGTCGAGTATGCAGCGGGAGTTGGGGAATTTGGTGAAGTCGTCGTCCTCGACGTTCTCGCACTTGCACCTCTCCAGGAGCGGCACTATGTCCGGAAAACTCTTTACCATGTCGGTCCTGAGATAGAACTTCCTCTCGGATATATCCGCCATGGCGAGCCCCTTCTTGTAGGTGAGGAATATCCAGTCGTCCGAATGTATCTTTCCGTCGGGGAGCTGCATGAGCCCCCAGGTGTGCGTGCTCTTGCCGGTGCCGGTGGGGGCTATTATGACGACCCCCTTGCCGTGCACGATGGCGCAGGAGCCGTGGATGGAGTGCACGTCGTGCTGGGTCTCCAGTATGTCGGCCGCTATGCCGAGGGCCCATGACTTGCACTGCCCGTAGTACTCGGTGTTTATGAATATCGCGGTCCTCGTCTCGTGGTTATAGTAGGCGTGCGGCTCGTGGCCCTCCACTCCGGTCACGGCGTATATAAGGGCATGCGGAAGGATGGTGGCCGCGCGCGGCGCGCCGTACCAGTTCTCCACCCAGAAATCGTAGAGGTGGTAAGAATTGGTATGGAGCCTCACCACTATGCCGTGTATGTTGGCGTTACGGTGGTAGGCCTCGAAGTCGGAGGCGAGCTTCTCCCGGGCGAGTTTGACGAGCCTGTTCCTCTCCTCCACCGATATGTCCCTGGTTGCCGCGGCCCTCGCCTTGGGCGCCGTGGTGTAGTTCGAACGCATCTTCTTCATGCCATCCTCCCGAGCTTCGTTAAAAGGTCTCCGACCGCCACCCTCACGACGGCGCTCAAATCCCACTGCTGCCCGAGCTTCTCGCTGTATTCCCTGGCAAGCTCCCCGAGCGCCTCGATCTGATCGGCCTCGAGGGCGACCGTAACATCCTTAAGCTCCTCTTCGTGCCCGTGTCCTTCGCTCATCTTCTTAACCCCTCCATTTTAGCTTCCTTTTTTCCCTTTTTTCCCTTTTTTCCCCTTCTCCGCCTTCTTTACCATGTCCTCTTTCCACGCCTTGTGCTTCTCGATTATATCCAGCACCTCCTCGGGGTCGTCGGTCTGCTTTACGAGTCCCAGATCCTCCTCGGATATGGTGCCGTGCTTGAGCATCGTCTTCTCCATGAAATCGACTACGGGCGACCAGTACTCGGAGCCGAACAGTATCAGGGGAAGCGGGTGTACCTTGTGGGTCTGAATGAGGGTAAGCGCCTCGAAGAACTCGTCCATCGTGCCGAACCCCCCCGGCATGCACACGTACCCCATGGCGTACTTGACGAACATAACCTTCCTGACGAAGAAGTATCTGAAGGTGATCGAGAGGTTCTGGAAGGGGTTGGGCTGCTGCTCCTCGGGGAGCGTTATGTTGAGCCCCACCGAGCGGCCGCCGGCATCCGTAGCGCCCCTATTGGCGGCCTCCATTATGCCGGGCCCGCCGCCGGTTATGATCGCGTAGCCGTTCTCCGAGAGCATCCGGGATATCTCGACGGTCTTTTTATAGTACTTGTTGCGTTTGTGGAAGCGGGCCGAGCCGAAGATACTCACCGCCGGCCCTACGTCCGCGAGGTCCTCGAACCCCTCGATAAACTCGCTCAGTATCCTGAAGAGGCGCCAGGTCTCTTTTCCTTTCAGATCGTCTATCGGCACTGTTTCACTCCCATTCTATAGTACTCGGAGCCACCTGCGGTGGAGCGATTTTCATAAAAGCCGCCCTGCCAAAAATACCCACCTGGCTTTTTACTCCCATTCGATAGTACTGGGCGGTTTCGAGCTTATATCGTAGACCACCCTGTTAACGCCCCTGACCTCGTTTATCACCCGGGAAGATATCTTCGCCATGACCTCATACGGCAGCCTGACCCAGTCGGCCGTCATGCCGTCGACGCTATCGACGGCGCGGACGGCCACGGTGTTCTCATAGGTCCTCTCGTCCCCCATGACCCCGACCGACTTTACCGGCAGCAATACGGCGAATGCCTGCCACATCTCACCGTAAAGCCCCGCGCCCTTTATCTCTTCGAGCACGATGGCGTCGGCCTCGCGTAGTATTTCGCACCTCTCACGGGTGACCTCGCCGAGGATCCTGACGGCAAGGCCGGGGCCGGGGAAGGGATGGCGGCCTATGAGCTCCTCGCTCATGCCGAGCTCCCGGCCAAGCGCCCTTACCTCGTCCTTGAAGAGCTCCCTTAAGGGCTCGACGAGCTTTAACCGCATCCTCTTCAAGAGGCCGCCGACGTTATGGTGGCTCTTTATGGTGGCCGAGGGGCCCTTGAACGAAACGCTCTCTATGACGTCGGGGTAGAGCGTGCCCTGGGCGAGGAAGTCGACCCCCCCCCTCCCCCCCCTGACCTTGCCCGCCTCCTCCTCGAAGACGTGTATGAACTCGTTGCCTATAATCTTCCGCTTCTTCTCGGGGTCCTCGACCCGCCTGAGCTTCTTCAGGAACCTCGCCGAAGAGTCCACGAGCCTTATCTTCATCCGGAAGTGACGCCTGAGCGTCGCGAAGACCTTGTCGGCTTCTCCTTTCCGAAGCACGCCGTTATCGACGAATATACAGGTTAGCCTGTTGCCTATGGCACGGTGCACAAGGGCTGCCGTGACCGAGGAGTCCACCCCGCCGCTTATGCCGCAGACGACCCTGCCGCTGCCGACCTTCGCGCGTATCTCCTCGACCGCCGTATCTATGAACGAGCTCATCGTCCAGACGGGCTTGCAGCCGCATACCTTGAAGAGAAAGTTCTTGATTATCTTCGTGCCCCTGGGGGTGTGGACCACCTCGGGGTGGAACTGGACTCCGTAGACCTTAAGTTTTTCGTTCTTCATAGCGCCGACGACCGAGTTGCCGGAGCGGGCCGTTACTTTGAAACCTTTCGGGAGTTTTTCCACCCTGTCGCCGTGGCTCATCCAGACTTTTAGCGGCGCCCTCCCGAGCCCGGAAAAGAGGTCGCAGCTATCGACCACCTTCAGCGTGGCCGGGCCGTACTCCCTCTTTTTACTCTTCTTGACCCTGCCGTCCATGAGCTTCGAAGTCAGCTGCATGCCGTAGCAGATGCCGAGTATCGGTACGCCGGTTTGAAAGAGTTTCTTCGATACGCGCGGGGCGCCCCTGTCGAAAACGCTCGACGGCCCGCCGGAGAGCACTATGCCCCGGGGGTTGAACGACTCGATGAACTCCGGCGCGACGTTATAGGGATGTATCTCGCAGTAGACCCTGGCCTCCCTTATCCTGCGGGCGATGAGCTGGGTGTACTGCGAGCCGAAGTCGAGGATCAGGATTTTTTGGGAATGGATGTCCATTTATAGAAAAAATCCCACAGGGAGGCTGCAGACCATTTTAACTGTTTCCCCGGTTAACTATCTATCCGGTAATTCGGCGGCTCTTTGGTCATAAAGACGTCGTGGACGTGGCTTTCCTTGAGCCCCGACGGGGTTATCCTCACGAAGCGGGCCTTTTTGTGCATCTCCGGGATGGTCCTGCAGCCGAGGTAGCCCATGCCCGCCTTAAGCCCCCCTACGAGTTGGAAGATACTCGACGAGATGGGCCCCTTGTGCGGGACCCTGCCCTCTATGCCCTCGGGCACGAGTTTAAGCTCGCTCTCAACGTCATCCTGGAAGTACCTGTCCTTACTGCCCTTTTTCATGGCCTCTATGGAGCCCATCCCCCTGTAGACCTTGAAGGTCCGGCCCTGGTAGAGTATGGTCTCGCCGGGGCTCTCGTCGGTTCCGGCAAAGAGCCCGCCCATCATGACAGAGTCGGCGCCCGAGGCCAGCGCCTTGGTTATATCTCCAGAGAACTTTATTCCGCCGTCCGAGATGACGGGGATCTTCTTCTTCCGCGCAACGGCGACGGCGTCCATGACGGCCGTCATCTGCGGCACGCCCACGCCCGTCACGACCCTCGTCGTGCAGATGGAGCCCGGCCCGACGCCAACCTTGACGGCGTCCACACCGGCCTTTATGAGCGCTTCGGCTCCGTCGGCAGTGGCGACGTTGCCGGCTATGAGCTGGCAGTCGGGAAAGTTCCTTCTTATCGCCTTTACCGCGGTGATAACGCCCTTGCTGTGTCCGTGGGCCGTATCGACCACTATGACGTCCGCTCCGGCATTAAGGAGCGCTTCGGCCCTCTCGTCCCGGTCGGCCGAGACCCCCACCGCCGCCCCCACCCGGAGCCTGCCGCGCCTGTCCTTGCACGAATCGGGAAACTCTTCCCGCTTCTCTATGTCAGTCATGGTTATGAGGCCACGGAGCCTGCCGCGCTTGTCCAGCACCGGGAGCTTCTCTATCCGGTGCTTATGGAGCATGGCCTTGGCCTTGTCGATGGAAATTCCAACCGGGGCCGTGACCACCTTCCTGGTCATTATGTCCTTTATCTTCCGGCCGGGCTTCGTCTCGAACCGGAGGTCCCTGTTGGTGACTATCCCGACCAGCGCCCCGTCCTTCACTATGGGAAAGCCGGATATCTGCTCTTTCTTCATTATCTCAAGGGCGTCGGAGACCTTCTGGTCCGGCGCAAGAGTGCGGGGTTCGAGGATAATCACGGACTCGTACTTCTTTACCTTATCGACCATGGCGGCCTGCTCGTCGACGCTGAGGTTCTTGTGGATTATGCCTATGCCGCCCTCCTGGGCTATGGCTATGGCCATGCGCGACTCGGTGACCGAGTCCATGGCCGCGCTTACGAGAGGAATGTTGAGCTTTATCTCACGGGTAAGCCGGGTCGAGACGTCCACGTCGCGCGGGAGCGCCCGGGAGTACGACGGTACGAGGAGCACGTCGTCGAATGTAAGTCCCCTGGTTATCTTCGTATTAGCCATCTGTCACTCCCCCCCTTCCTTCGCATCTTCCTTCTTAATGCCCCGCCCTGTCGATTATTACGCCTTCCAGGAGCCCCGCGTCGCTCACCCTCATGCTTTCGAAGCCGAAAGAGTCCATCGTCCTTAGCACTATGGCCGCGCCCGGCACTATCAGGTCCTCCCTCCCCTTTTCGAGCGAGAGCACCTCTCCCCTCTCCTTCATCGTCATGGCCGAAAGCTCTCGGTATATCTTCTCGACCGCCGTGCGGGTCAGGATGTAGTTGTTTATCTTCTCCCGGTCGTAACTATCGAGAGCCATGTCGATCGCGGCGAGCGTGGTTATCGTACCGGCCGTACCTATGAGGGTCGTGCCCCCTTCCCCTCCGTCCCCCTCTTCCCTCATGGCCCCCTTAAGGCTTTCGATAACCGCCTCTATCTCCCCCTCCATCCCCCTGAGCTCTTCGGCAAGGGGCGGGTCGGAGTTGATATGGTCTTCGGTCAGGTGCACGACACCCATCTCCATGCTCCACGCGCCGGCCACCTCGCCCGTGGCGGCCGCTATAAACTCCGTGCTGCCGCCCCCTATATCTACGACCAGGGCCGGTCCATCGCCCTCTATGACCGAAAGAACTCCCAGAAGAGAGAGCCTCGCCTCCTCAATGCCCGACACAACCGAGACGTCGAACCCCGTCCTCTTCCTTACCTCGGCGGTAAAGCGTTCCCCGTTCGCCGCCCTCCTGACGACACTCGTGGCGACGGGAAAGATTTCCTTAACGCCGCCTTGCTTGTCGATTACGGCCCTGAACTCCTCGAGCGCCCGGAGCGTCCTCTCGGCGGACTCTTCTGTTATCCCCCCCCACTCGGTATAGCCCCCGCCGAGCCGGGTTATAATCCTTTTATATACGAGCGGCCTGAGACCCCCCCCCCAGCCTTACTACCAACCTCGGCTATCAGGAGCCTCAGCGTGTTCGTTCCTATATCGATCGAGGCATATTGCATCCGCCCTCATTACCGGACTAATACAGGGGCTCCGTTGCTATGGACAGCCTTTCGGCCCCGGCCTTCTTGGCCGCATCGAGTATCTCGACGACCAGGCCGTGCTTTGCGAGCTCGTCTCCCTTGAGGAGGACGGTCCTCGCCCTGCCTCCCTTTGCATCGAGCTT
>JAZGJJ010000016.1 GCA_036482575.1 Thermodesulfobacteriota bacterium | reverse complement strand
CGGCCTTGCCTTTTCCTCGGGTCCGTACCGCATCTCTCCACCGGAACGCCTTGAAGCTCCCGCTCTAAAGGCTAGCTCCTTCCCCCTCATTAAAGCCCCCGATGCCGTCCGTGGCGGTTATTCCGTGTACGGTGCCTCGAAACGTTATATCAAACCATTAAATCCCCCGTTGTATCCCCGGTCATAAACGGCGGTTTTACACTAAAAACGGGATGGCACGGGAAATGCATTACTATATCCTGCGGACAGTAAAAACAGCGGGAGGGAGTGAAGGCCATGAAGAAAATAAAAAGGGCTCTGGTGGTGTATGACGAAGGACCGACGAGGGTCCTGTGCGAAGAGGCGCTGAAAGGAGCGGGATGCCGGCCGGAGATCGCCGAGGACGGCCGCGAAGCGCTTGAGAGGCTTCGGGGGTCGGTCTTCGACCTCGTTATATCCGGCCTGTCAATGGCCGGGCCCGGCGCCGCGGAAGGCACGGAACTTTACCAACAGGTGGTGGAGGAATATCCCTACCTGCGGGACAGGTTCCTCTTTATCGCCCCGCCGGAGGAAGACCGGCAGGGGGCCTTGCATGAGGATTGCGCTTGCATCACCACCCCGTTTCACATTAAAGAACTGCTCGCCCGCGTGACCGTGCTTACGGCAAGGCCGTACACAAGGGTCCTTGTCGCCGAAGACGACCTGACCATAAGGGAGCTTCTCCGCGAAGTACTATCGTCGGCGGGATACGGCGTGGGCCTGGCCGGGGACGGGGCGGAGGCGTTGGAGATGCTCGCCGAAAGCGAATACGAGCTTATACTCTCGGACTTCCGCATGCCGAGGATGGACGGCGCGGAGCTTTACCTGAAGATGGCCCGGGAGTTTCCGGGTATGGAGAAGAGGGTCCTCTTTATGACTGGCATGCTGACGGACAGGTCGCTCTCCTTTTTCGAGGAACACGGCTGCGGCTATATCCTAAAGCCCTTTCCGGCGCTCGAACTGCTTACCATAACAAACAACTTCCTGGAGAGGGAAAAAAATAAAGAACCGGCCGAATGGAAAGGCGTTGAGGGGAGGAAAGAGAGGCGGCACGGCCTGGAAGCGGATTGCCGGGTGTGTGAAAAGGGTTTGCCCCCCCGGATGTCCATGAAAACAGTGACACAGGACATATCCCGCACCGGCATAAAGTTGAGGTACGGCGGCAGGCCGCTCGTGCCGGGCAGCCCGGTTATAGTCCACATTCACGACCTGTACCCGCAGAGGGACGCTAAGGTCGTATGGTCCAAGGGCCTAACCGGGGCGGACTCGCTCGTGGGCCTGGGCTTTGCCGAGCCCGTACCCCTGCCCGCGGATATGGACCGGGAGCCCGAACGGTTGATCGTGAACGGCCGGGCGGCTACGCGGGGGGCTTTCTCCTGAGTTCGTATTTTTTGATCTTCCTCATGAGCCTCGGAAGGGAGACGCCGAGGAGTGCCGCGGCCTTGCTCTTGTTCCAGTCCGTATGGTCGAGTACCCTCTCTATATGCACCCTCTCCATCTCGTCGAGCGGCCCCGGCTCCCATGGAGGCGCGTCCCCCGGCGCCTCTTCCCGCTCCCGCAACCCCGGGATGTGTACGTCCTGCAGCACGTCCCCCTTTGACAGCAGGACGGCCCTTGTAATTACGTTCTCGAGCTCCCTCACGTTCCCGGGCCACGAATAAGCTATGAGCGCATCCGTTACCCCGTAGGGGACCTTCGTTACGGTCCTGTGCTGCTCCCTGTTGGCCCTGGTGAGGAGGTGGCTTACCAGAAGGGGAATGTCCTCTTTCCTCTCCCTCAAGGGCGGGACGTCCACGGTTATGACCTTCAACCTGTAGAAGAGGTCCTCTCTGAAGAGCCCCTCTTTAATCATACCGTCGAGGTCCCTGTTGGTCGCCGCGACCACCCTGACGTCCGTCTTTATGGTCTCCTTCCCCCCGACCCTCTCAAAACTCCTTTCCTGGAGGAACCTCAGGAGCTTTACCTGCAGGGTGGGGCTCATATCGCCTACCTCGTCGAGTAAGACCGTGCCGCCGTTGGCCATCTCGAGCTTGCCCTCCTTGCGGTAAAGCGCGCCGGTAAAGGCCCCCTTCTCGTGGCCGAAGAGCTCGCTCTCGAGGAGGGTCTCCACCAGCGCCGAACAGTTTATGGCCGTGAAGGGCCCGTCCTTCTCCGGACTGTTGTGGTGTATGGCCCGCGCGACGAGTTCCTTGCCAGTCCCGCTCTCTCCCTGGATGAGGACCGTGGCCTTGCCCTGCGAGGCGAGGGCTATGGTCTTGAATATCTCCTGCATCGCCCGGCTCTTTCCGATTATCGTATCGACCGTGTATTCCCGGCTCATCTCGACCTGCAGGTCCGTAAGTCTCCTGTGGAGGTAGAGGTCCTGGAAGGCCCTCTTTATGGAAAGCTCGAGCTCGTCCATGTTGATGGGCTTGGGTATGTAATCGAACGCCCCCTTGTGTATGGCCTCTATGGTGGTCTCCATGTCCTGCAGGGCGGTTATTATAATCGTGTAGGCTTTATTGTCGAGCGCCTTTATCCTTTCGAGCATATCGAGGCCGGTCGCGCCGGGGAGCCGTATGTCGAGCAGTACGACGTCGGGCGATTCGGCCTCGACCTTTTCGAGGCCCTCGTCCGCCGTGTGCGCGGTGTGCACGCGCATGGTGCGGCCCAGGTGAAGCTCCAGAGTCCTGCAGATAGACCTGTCGTCGTCTATTACGAGTATCTTCTTCATGTCCTCTGCTCCGGCAGGGTAACCGTTACCTTCGTGCCCTCGCCGGGAGTGCTCTCCAGCTCGATGCGCCCACCGTGCTGTTCGACTATGTTCCTTACAAGTGCCATGCCCATGCCCATGCCGCCGGGATGCGTTGTGAAGAACGGGTCGAAGATGCGCTTTTTCACCTCGGGCACCATGCCCCTGCCGTTATCCTCGACCGAAATCGAAACCTCCCCTCCCCCCACAGAAACAAAGACCTTAAGACGCCCCCCCTCCCCCATTGCATGAACGGCGTTCAGGATAATGTTCAGGAGTACTTGCTTTATCTTTACGGCGTCGACCGGGAGCAGGGGCATATCCTCCGGAACGTCCTTAACCACCTCGACCTTCTTATCCCCGAGCTCCTTCTCCGCCATGCGGAGCGACGCGTCGATAATATCACTCACGTCCTCGCTTGACAAGCAGAGTACCGGAGGTCTCGCGAAGTTCATGATCTCCCGGACTATCCCGTCGAGGTGGTCCACCTCCCTGAGCGCGATGGTGAACTGTTCTCTGGTAGTAGCGTCGGGGGTGGCAGCGTCGGGCTCGCCGCCCTCCTCCTTCGCCTTATTAAAAAGCGCCTGCAGGTTCATCCTTACCGAAGAGAGCGGGTTGCGTATCTCGTGCGCGATGCCGAGCGAAAACTCCCCGAGGGCGGCGAGCCTCTCCCTTTCGAGCATGGCCTCCTGCGTTTCCATGAGCCTCCAGGCCATGATGTTACAGACCTCCCCGAGGTCCCCTATCTCGTCTCTCGTATCCACGGTCACCCTCGCGGAGAGGTCCCCCCCGGCAATCTCGCGCATGGTCTTCCTGAGCCTCTCTATGGGCACGGATATTATCCTGCGCGTGAAGACAAGGCTCGATACGGCGATCCCCGCTATAAAGGCCATGATGAGATACTGTAAGAGCAGGTATGTCCGGACCTTCTTCGAGGTGTTCTCCTCCATGAGCTTTACGGTCCCGTCTATCTTTTCGACAAACCTTGAAACCGTCCCTTCGAAGCCGGCCTCGGCCAGCATCCTCTCCGCCTCCTCCGGGGCCGGCGCGTCCAGTACGGAGGAGAACAGCGGTTTCCCCTTACCCTCCCACCAGCCTATGCACTTATCGAGCCGGGCCCTTATCTCCCCGGTCCCGTTACCCTTGAGACCGTATGCCGGATCCCCGAACCTGAGGCCGTAGAGAATCTCGCCGAAGCTCTCCATCTCGGCCTCGACCGCCTCCCTGTTCTCCGGGGTCATCTCCCCCGCATATCTCTTAAGGAGAACGAAAATCTTATACATCCGCATCCTCTCGCTGCCGGCATAGTTTATGGTGGTGACGTCGCCCGTTAAGGAATAGGACCCCTTTATATTTATAGCCAGCAACGACACCACGAGCATCCCCGCGAAGAAGATGTGCAGCCCGAGCTTCCAGATAATGGGAACTCTTCCTAACAGCATATTTTATATGTGTACACCTTTCCTTAAAAAGTACGGTGCGGACACCGCCTAAAATTACCATAAGGGTCGCAGGAAAACAACTTTAAACTTAGTATACCCTAAAAATTTCTTTTTGGAAGCTCCCCACCGGGGTAGTAAAAACTATTGAAAATTCCAGCCATTCTGATAAGTTGGAGTCTGCGCTCGAACAAAAAAAGGATAGTGATATGGCAAAGGACCTTTTACTGGAGATAGGCACCGAGGAACTGCCCGCGGGATTCATACCCGTCGCGCTTGCCGCGCTGGAGGCCCTTGCGAAGAGGGAACTCGACGCAGGCCGCCTCTCTTTCAAGGGCATGCGCACGCTCGGCACCCCGAGGAGGCTCGCCCTTATTGTAGAAGGTCTTGAAGAAAAGCAGCCCGATACGAAAGTAGAGCAGAAGGGGCCGCATAAGAAAGCCGCATACGACAACGACGGCAAGCCCACAAAGGCGCTCCTCGGCTTCGCCCGCTCCCGCGGGGTGGACGTCGGAGAGCTCAAGACCGTAAAGACGGAGAAAGGCGAATACCTCTACGCGATAAAAGAGGTGAAAGGAGAGCGGACCGTAAAGGTCCTGCCCGCCATCCTCGAAGCCGTCGTATCCGGGCTCACCTTCCCCAAGGCCATGAGGTGGGGCGAACACGGGATAAGCTTCGCCAGGCCCGTGCACTGGATACTCTCACTCTACGGCAAAACGACCGTGCCCTTCACCTTCGGCCATATAAAGAGCGGCCCCCATACCCGCGGCCACCGGTTCCTGAAACCAAAGGGGGGAGGAAAACCGATCAAGGTGGACGGTGTCAAGACCTACCTTGAGGGGCTCAGGAAAAACTTCGTCATCGCGGACCCGGCGGAGAGGAAAGAGCTCATAGCCAAAGGGCTTGAAAAGGAGGCTAAAAAGATAAAAGGGGAAATCCTTCCGGACGAGGGGCTCCTCGATGAGGTGGTAAACCTCGTCGAGTACCCCGTGGTGGTAAAAGGCTCCTTTGATAAGGAGTTCCTCGACCTCCCGGCCGAGGTCGTTATAAACGCGATGCGCGAGCACCAGAGGTATTTCAGCGTCGTGGACGGAAAGGGGGAGAAGGGAGAGTGGAAAAAACTCCTGCCCTGCTTCCTGACCGTGGCCAACACGAAGGCACGGGAGCTTAAGGTGGTCCGGGAGGGGAACGAAAGGGTCCTCAGGGCACGCCTTAACGACGCCAAGTTCTACTTCGAGAAGGACGTAAAGACCCCGCT
>JAZGJJ010000015.1 GCA_036482575.1 Thermodesulfobacteriota bacterium | reverse complement strand
TGGGGGGAAACTTTCTACAGAAAGTTTCCCCCCGGAAAAGGTCTACCGCTACCGCTCGTCAAAGTGGAAGGGGATAGGGCCCGGTGGCCTTGCGGGTCTTCAAAACCTGTCGGCCGTCTTAACAGGGGGCTGGAGGGTTCGACTCCCTCCCCTTTCCGCCAACTTTTATTTAGCGCCTTCTTTTTTGGAAGGCGCTCTTTTATTTTCGGAAATTTATTTTTTCGTTTTTATCGAACGAAATTTTTCTTCTTAAAAGATTTTTTTCGCTTGACAAGTTTAAAATTAATGCTATTATAAATTTGAACTAAGTATAAAAGTATCTTTAATGATAAAGATGACTTTGTTCTCAATGAACAGGCCAGCAAATGAGAACTCCGGAGCTCTTGCAGAAGATAGACATACCGAGGCAGAAACTCTACTACCTCGAACAGAAGGGGTACATCAAACCGCAGAAGACCGTCATAGGAGAAAAGGCGTTCAGGGATTATACGGATGACGACGTGGAAAAAGTGGCGTGCATCTGGAATTACCTTAAAAAAGGTTTCAAATATAAGGTTGCTTACGAAAAGGCCATGGAGGAACTCTCCGATCCCCAGATGAAGCTCATTAAGGACAGGAACACCGGCAAGAGGTAGGAGGTATGCGTATGGCACGGCCTTTACGAAAGACCGAACCCTCTGAAAGCAATCTGGCAAGGGCCCTCCCGGACGAGCTTATCCCGGAGCCCCACCGGCACCCGGAATACGGGGACTGGAAGTGGCAGATTAAAAACAGGATAAGCTCGCTGGAAGACATAGAGCCCCTGATAAAGTTGACCCGCGCGGAGAAGGAAGGCATAAAGAGGTCCGGCGGGCGGCTCAAGATGGCGATCACCCCGTACTTCTTCTCCCTTATAGATAAAAACAAGCCCACCTGCCCCATCCGCCGCCAGGCTGTCCCGAGAGTGGACGAGTTCGGTGTCTCCTCCTGCGAGATGGTGGACCCCTGCGGCGAGGACTCGCACTCGCCGACGCCGGGGCTCGTGCACCGCTACCCCGACAGGGTGCTCCTGATAGTGACCGACGCCTGCGCCATGTACTGCCGCTACTGTACGAGAAAGAGGATGGTCGGGGAAAAGCACCCGCCCCTGAATCCGGAGCAGTTCGAAAGGGCATACAAATATATAAAGAGCAGAAAGACCATACGCGACGTGCTCATCTCCGGCGGCGACCCGCTTATGCTCGACACGAAGCACCTCGAGCGCTACATAAAGCGCCTTAGCTCCATAGAGCACCTCGACATGATAAGGATAGGCACCAGGATCCCAGTGACGCTGCCCATGAGGGTGGACCGGGAGCTGGTCGATATGCTTAAGAAGTACCACCCCCTCTATATGAGCATCCACTTCTCACACCCGAAAGAGATAACCCCCGAGGTCGAGCGCGCCTGCACGATGCTCGCCGACGCCGGCATACCGCTCGGGAGCCAGACCGTTCTCCTGAAGGGCATAAACGACGACGCCGCGATAATGAAGAAGCTCGTCCACGGCCTCCTTAAGATACGGGTAAGACCGTACTACCTCTACCAGTGCGACCTCGCCTTCGGCACAGAGCACTTCAGGACCCCCATATCCGTGGGCACCGAGATAATAGAGAAGCTAAGGGGGCACACCACCGGCTACGCGGCCCCGACCTTCGTGGTGGACGCGCCCGGAGGGGGCGGGAAGATAGCGGTCGGGCCGGACAACATCGTCTCCAGGGAAGAGGGAAGGATCAAGCTCCGCAACTACGAAGGGAAGATATTCGAGTACGTGGAGCCGCAGGGACCCCCCGCAAAAAAGAGATAACAGCCGCCCGGTAAAGCCCGCCTTGACACTGTCTTCTTCCCGTTATATGCTTAACCCCGACAATGGTCCAGAATAACTCAAAGCAGGCCCTCCTGAAACTCCTCTACGAGAGGAGTTTTCGTTACGATTCGGCCAAAGGGTTCGTCCTCGCTTCAGGCACTAAGAGCGACATCTACGTCGACGTGAAGAAGACCGTCCTGAGCCCGCCGGGGGGTGAACTCACGGGAAGGGTCCTCTACGATATGATAAAGGACGACCCGATAGACGGCATAGGAGGGTTAACGCTCGGTGCCGACCCGCTTGCCTATGCAACCGCACTTATAAGCAGCATGGAAGGGAAACCCCTTTCGGTCTTTATCGTAAGGAAGGAGTCCAAGAAGCACGGCACCCGGCGCTGGGTGGAGGGCAGCCTCGAAGAGGGGGCGAGGGTCGTCGTGGTGGACGACGTCGTGACGACCGGGGGCTCCACCATTAAAGCCATAGAGCGGGCAAGGGAAGCCGGCCTTGAGGTAAAGAGGGTCATCGCGCTCGTGGACAGGAGCGAGGGTGGGAAGGAAAACATAGAGAAAGAGTGCGGCCTTCCTCTCGAAGGCGTATTCCAGAGGAAGGACTTTATCGACCTCCATGAGGCGGACAGGTAAACTTTTTTAACCATGCCGGGAATCTCTCCAAAAGACAGGATCATCCTGCCGCTCGACGTACCCACCACGGGCGAAGCGCTCTCGCTCGTTAAGACGTTGAAAGAGCACGTCGGGGTCTTCAAGATAGGGCTCGAGCTCTTCGTCGGCGAGGGGCCGGACGTGGTAACAAGGGTAAAGGCCGAGGCCCCGGACGCGAAGATATTCCTCGACATGAAGTTCCACGACATCCCGGCTACCGTCAGGGGGGCCATGAACTCCGCGGCCGGGCTGGGCGTTGATTTCGTAACGGTCCACTGCGACAGCCCCGCGCTGCTCGAAGCGGTGGTCGGGGCAGGTTCAAGAGAGTTAAAAGTCCTCGGCGTTACAGTACTTACGAGCCTCTCGCAGAACGACCTTGAGGAGGTGGCTCCGCGCCTGAGACTGCCGGAGGCCCTGGTCCTCCATCGCGCGAATCTCGCGAACGAGGCCGGGTGCGCCGGGATAGTCTGCTCCGGTCTCGAAGTAAAGTTGGTCAAGGAAGCGTTCGGCCCGGACTTTATAGCGGTGACCCCGGGGATAAGGTTTTCCGAAGAGAAAGAGGATAAAAAGGACGACCAGAAACGGGTCGTCTCTCCCTACGAAGCCGTCCGGGACGGTGCGGACTATATAGTGGTGGGCAGGCCCATCCGCCAGGCCCCGGATCCCAGGGAGGCCGCCGAGCGCGTCGCAAAAGAGATCCAAAGGGCGCTCTCGGAGATAGGCTGA
>JAZGJJ010000014.1 GCA_036482575.1 Thermodesulfobacteriota bacterium | reverse complement strand
AAACAAGAAGACGACAATAAAAACGAAACCGAACCTACGGGGGGTGGAAACTGAACTCATAGACACTCCACCCTTCTCAAAAAACCTTTATCCTGCCGTAACAGATCCAACCTGACCTTGTTCTGCCCCCCCCGCGCCCATCGTGAGCGGGGGGAGGGGTGGGTGGGGGTGGGAATACAGCCCCAGTGGGGCTGTTTAAAAACCCACCTCATTGTCATTGCGAGGGACGGTCAGCGGACCGACGGTCCGCTGACCGTTAGTCCCGAAGCAATCTCGTCTTCATATAAATCAACGAGGTAGAGATTGCCGCGTCGCCCGCCCTTTCTTTAGAAAGAGCGGGGGGCGGGCTCCTCGCAATGACAACTTTTTCAACAGCCCCCGCCTTTTCTTTATGCCCTCAGCAGCTCTCTCCTTCGGGGAGCTGGCTCAGCAAGTACGCAATAACGCTCTCGGCGTAGGCTATGACCTCGTCTGCCGCCTCGTCGGAGATCTTATTGCCGCGCTGGGCGTTGACCTGGTTTATGAAGGCCGTAAGCTGGTTAACGGCCGCGCATATATTATCCTTGTCAGCCGACGCCTCGGCGTTGGCTATCTTCTGCAGGATGCTCGTGGCCATGGTCGAGTCAATGGCCCCGCTGGCAAGAAGCGTATCGACCGTCTCGCCCATGCCGCTGATCGAGTCTATGCACCCGTCGCCGTCCACGTCAAAGCCGGTGGAATCTTCATAGGGGCAGGCGTCAACGCTGTCAAAAAAACCGTCGCCGTCGCTGTCGTCGCAGACGTCCCCTATGCCGTCATTGTCCATATCGGCCTGGTCAACATTAGGTGTTAGCGGACAGTTGTCAGCGTCGTCAAGGACGCCGTCGCCGTCCGTGTCCACCGCCACCCCTTCAAATACCTGTACACGGATGCCGCTATCCGCCACATATACCTTTCCATTAGAGTCCGCATGTACTCCCAAGGGACCCCAGAACTCCCCGTTGAGCGTGCCATGGCTACCCCACTGTGTAATGTAGCCCCCGGAGGAGTCGAAGAGCTGGACCCTGTGGTTCCGGTCCGTCACATATACGTTGCCGCCAGAGTCAGCGGCTATGCCGTGGGGATATATGAACTCCCCGTTGCCCGAGCCGTAGCCGCCCCACTGTGTAATATAGCCCCCGGAGGAGTCGAAGAGCTGTACCCTGTGCCTATAGGTGTCAGCCACATATACGTTGTCGGTTGTCGCGTCAACTGCTATGCCCATAGGATAGTAGAACTGCCCGTTGCCCGAGCCCCGGATGCCCCATTTGATTATGAAGGCCCCGGAGGAGTTGAACTTTTGTACCCTGTGGTTAGAGTAGGACGCTTCCGTCACATATACGTTGCCGCCGGAGTCAACGGCTATGCCGTGGGGATATATGAACTGTCCGTTGCCCGAGCCGTAGCTGCCCCACTGTGTAATGTAGCCCCCGGAGGAGTCGAACTTCTGGATCCTGTTGTTATTGGTGTCCGACACATATACGTTGTCGGTTGTCAAGTCAACCGCTATTCCCTTGGGATTCCAGAACTGTCCGTCGCCCGAGCCCCGGCTGCCCCACTGTGTAATGTAGCCCCCGGAGGAATCGAACTTCTGAACCCTGTGGTTATAGGTGTCCGCCACATATACGTTGCCGCTTGAGTCCGTGGCCGAGTCCCATAGATAGCTGAACTCTCCATCGCCGGTGCCCCAGCCACCCCACTTTGCAAGGTAGCCCCCGGAGGAGTCGAACTTCTGGACCCGGCTGTTACCAGTGTCCGCCACATATACGTTGCCGGTTGTCGCGTCAACGGCTATGCCCCAGGGATGACGGAACTGCCCGTTGCCCGAGGCGTAGCTGCCCCACTGTGTAATGTAGCCCCCGGAGGAGTCGAACTTCTGGACCCTGTGGTTCTCGGTGTCCGCCACATAGACGTTGCCGCTTGAGTCAACGGCTATGCCCCTGTGATGACGGAACTGTCCGTTGCCCGTGCCGTATCTGCCCCACTGTGTAATGTAGCCCCCGGAGGAGTTGAACTTCTGGACCCTGCTGTAGTCTATTACATATACGTTGTCGCCGGAGTCGACGGCTATGCCCATGGGATTGCTGAACTGCCCGTCGCCGTAACCCCGGCTGCCCCACTTGGTTATGAAGGTCCCGGAGGAGTTAAACTTCTGTACCCTGCTGTTATAGTAGTCCGCCACATATACGTTGCCGCCGGAGTCGACGGCTATGCCCCAGGGATAACGGAGCTGCCCGTCGCCCGTGCCCCAGCCACCCCACTTTCCAAGAAAGACCCCGGAAGAGTCGAACTTCTGGACCCTGTTGTTGTAGGGGTCTACCACATATACGTTGCCGCTTGTCGAGTCGACCGCTATTCCAATGGGATATTGGAACTGCCCGTCGCCCGAGCCCCGGCTACCCCACTTGATCAGTACGTTCCCCGAGGGGTCGATCTTCTTTACCGAATAGGTATACTTCTCCAGGACATAGGCGTTGCCGACCGAGTCAAAGGCAACGTCGGTCGGAGAGGCCATCGGATTCTTCTCGCCTATGGTAAAGAGGTAATCCCCGGTTGCCGCGCTTGGGGCTCCGGGCGCGGCAAGGGCGAATACGACGGTCAATAGCGCAAATATCAGATGGCTCGCGTATCTCTTCATAGCACACCTCCAGCAGCGTGGCTTGTAGCGGGGAAGTCTATGATAGTTCCCGTGCCGTCAAGCGAGGTGTACTCCCCCACCCAGGGGAGCGGAGACCCTGTAAGCATCTCCTCTAAAAAGGGGCTCAGAGTCACTATGCTGAAACTCACATCCGCGCTCTGCCCCGCGGCCACGTCCCCGACGTTGACAATGACTTCCTCCACCGCTATGAGCGATAGAGGCACGTACGAGAACCTGAGCCCCTGGTACGGGCTATCTCCCAGATTTTCCACGTGGAGAGTGATGTCGAGGGTCACGGTGTCCGTACCCTCGGTCTGGCCGTTAAGCGTATGCGTAACGCTCAGCGGCTCCTCTGCCGAGGCCACGACGGCCGGCAGGATAAGAACTATTGCCAGAAGTAATGCTACATGCGCCTTTCTCATAAGTATTGCCTCCCTTTCTTAAGTAAAAATGCTGCTCCTCTGACGCTTGACGCTCAATATTTATATCACAACCCCCCATACCCGTCTATCCCCCAAAAGTGGGGATTTTTAAAGCGTGACAGTTATCACCCGTTTGTATTAAAAACAAAAACGATTTCGAAAAAGGCACTTTTAGCCCCTCAGTCCCAGGCCTCCTGGGCGACCCTTAAGACCTCCTCGATGGTCGTGGACCCCTCCCTTACGAGCCTCAGACCGTCTTGCTTCAGTGTCTTCATGCCCTTTCTGACGGCCGCGGCCCTTACGGAGCTCGCCTCGGGGCTCTTCAGTATGAGGGAGCGGATATCCTCGTCTATCCGGAGTATCTCGAAGGCGGCGGTACGGCCCCAGTAGCCGGTCGAGACGCACTCCTTACAGCCAACTCCTTCATATATCTTTATGCCCTCGACGTCCCCGGCTATCTCCTTAAGCTCCTTAAGCTGCACCTCGTCCGGCGTGACGACCCTTTTGCACTCTTTGCATATCTTCCTCATGAGCCTCTGCGCGACGACCCCGATGAGCGTCGAGGCGAGCAGGTAGTCATCGAGGCCCATCTCGAGAAGCCGCGCTATGGCTGACGAGGCGTCGTTGGTGTGCAGGGTGCTGAAGACCAGGTGGCCGGTAAGGGCGGCGTGGACGGCTATCTCGGCCGTCTCCCTGTCCCTTATCTCGCCCACGAGTATTATGTTCGGGTCCTGCCTGACGATGTTCCGGAGCCCGTTGGCGAAGGTAAGCCCTATCTGGGGCTTTACCTGTATCTGGGTGATGCCGTGGAGCTGGTACTCCACCGGGTCTTCTATGGTTATGATCTTTTTGTCCGTGGTGTTCAGCTTGTCGAGCGTGGCGTAGAGGGTGGTCGTCTTCCCGCTTCCGGTAGGGCCGGTAACGAGTATCATGCCGTAGGGCCTGCCTATCATCTGCTCGAACGCGGCCTTGCGCTCGCCGCCGAGCCCCAGCTCCGCCAGGTCAAGGACAAGGCCGCTCCGGTCCAGTATCCTTATCACCACCCCCTCGCCGTGGATGGTGGGCATGGTGGCGACCCTCAAGTCGATGTCCTTGCCGCCGACCCTTACCTTTATCTTTCCGTCCTGCGGCAGGCGCCTCTCGGCGATATTGAGGTTGGCGAGTATCTTGACCCTCGAGACCACCACCGCCTGGAGCCCGACCGGTATCTCCTCGACGTCGTGTAGGATGTCGTCTATCCTGTAGCGTACCCTGAGGCTCTTCTCGAAGGGCTCGATGTGTATGTCGCTGGCACGGGACTCGACCGCCCTGTTTATGATGTGGTTCACGAGCCTTACCACCGGGGCCTCGAAGGCCATGTCCCTTAAGTGGTCCACGTCGTCGCTGTCCACCCCGGCCGTGAGGTCCTTGGGCTCTATATCCCCTATGATAGTATCGACCTCGGCCTCCCCCGCCCTGTAGTGCCGCTCTATGGCCTTCATTATATCCTCGTCGCGGGCCTTAAGCGCCTTTATCTCGAAGCCGGTGGCAAGCCCCATCGCGTCGAGCGAGTCGTCGTCTTCGGGGTCCGAGGCCGCGACGACGAGGACATGGTCGTCGAGACGCAGGGGGAAGAAGAGCTTATGCTTCAGGAACTTGTTCGAGAGCCGCTCGCAGATAAAGGGCTCCTCCGGAAACTCCGAATATGCGATATCGTACTCCTTCACTGCTCTGATATCTCCTCCCGGTCCTTGAACTTCTCTTTAATGCCTTCGAGCTTATCGATGAACTCCCTGGTTATGTCATGCGCATCCATCGTGTTGCGCATCACCCTGGGGGTGATGAGCAGGAGAAGTTCGGTCTTTTTGCTGCTCCTGGTCCAACTCCTGAACAGGTGCTTTATGAGGAATATGTCGCCGAGGATCGGGACCTTCTTTACGTCCATGTCGTCCTGCTCGTTTATAAGCCCGCCGATGATGACGGTCTCCCCGTCCTGTACCACCATGCTGGTGACGGCCCTGCGCTGGAAGACGCTGATATCCTCCTGGCCTTCCAGCGACTTGGCGATGGCGTTACTGAGCTCAAGCGAGATGTCGAGAGTTACAAGCCCCGTGGTGTTGATGTGCGGGGTTACCTTGAGTATGGTCCCGGTGTCCCTTCTCTCGATGGAGACCTCGGTCCTGTTGTCCTCCACGAGCGTCCTGGTGGCCACAAGCGGCACCTCCTCGCCTATGTCTATGCTCGCTTCCTTTCCGTCCCTGGCGAGTATACGCGGGGCGGCCAGTATGTTCACGTCGTTTTCGGTCGCGATCGCGTTAAGCACGGCCGTCAGGTCGCCGGTTAGCAAGGAGGCCGTAAGCCCGCCGCCGAGGGTGCCCGCCGCCGGAAGCCCGAAGGACGTACCCACCATCCGCTTGACCTCCCCGGCCGACGTCTCACCGCCCCTCAGGGCGAACTCGATGCCGAACTTCGTGCTGTCCGAGAGAGTAACCTCCGCGACGAACACCTCTATCAACACCTGCCTGGGGATGATGTCGAGCTCCATCATTATCCGCTTGATAAGCTTATAGTCCCTGGCGGTGGACTTGATTATTATCGTGTTGGTCGTGGCGTAGGGTACGAACTCCACCTTCCCGACCGTAAAGCCGGGCAGCGGCTGCCCGGCTCTGGGCGGGGCCGCACTTGCCTGTTTCGGCGCCGGGGTCTTCGCCGCCTTGGCGGAAGTCTTCTTGCTATCGTCGCCTTCGCTGAATACCGAGACCATGATCTCTGTCAGCTCTTCGGCTATACCGTTCTTTACGTGGTATATATAGGTGTTTATCTTCTCTTCGGTCCCCTCGTGGTCGAGCTGGCGGACCCACCTGTCCACCTCCGGCAGGGCCTCGGGCAGGGATGTAATGACAAGGAGAGAGTTGAGCCTTACGATGGGGATGAAGTTTATGCCCACCCCTTTTGTGGACTTCGTGGAGACGTTCACGGCCGAGAAGAGCCCCTCCAGCTCTTTGGACACGTCCTCGACGTTCGCCTCGTTTATCTGGTACAGCTTGATGTTGACCCTCTTGAACATGCTGACGTCAAAGAGCTCGACCAGCTTCAGGATCCTCTCCACGTTGCCGGCGAAGTCGACGAGGAAGAAGGTATTCATCCTCTCGTAGGGGATGAGCACCGCGGCCGGTGCGACAAACGGCCTTATGACGTTGGTTATCTCGGCTACCGGAACGTGGTTCAGCCTTACGATCTGGAATATAATATCGTCCCTGGGGACGGTTATCTCCCCTTCCCGGTCCGGCCTGGGCATGAGCAGCTTATGCGGCACCCCGGCCATGGGGCCGATGTGGTACAGGTCGCCCTCCCTCGTCATGACCGCCCCGGAGACCTTCAGGATAGCCTCGAAGATTTCAAGGAGGTCCTCCCTGGATACCTCCCCCCTGGTACGGATGTTTACCTTGCCGCTTACGCCCGGGGCTATAATATAGTCTATGTCGAGGATGTCGCCTATGGAGGTTATCACCTCGTATATGTCCGCGTTGTCGAAGTTCAGCACCACGTCCTGGATGTCGGTCGACCAAACCTCTCCGGCGGTGCCCCCTGGCGGACCGGGCGGCGGGCCGGGTTGGGCGATGGCCGTAAGGGGCAGGAGCATAACCCCGCATGCGGCCAGCAATATAAACAACCTCATCCTAAAAAAGACCGGGTTCATAGGCCCCCCTCCTTGAGCAAGTAGTGTAGTAAATAAAATGGCCGGTTGTAAAAAAACATTCTGCTTCCCCCCTAACCCTTATCCGTTGAAATAAACAAAATCACTATGGCCCCAGGTCCGGCGGAATGTCGCCTCCACCGGGCATGTCCTCGAGCGCCGGGACCGCGCCCTGTTGTCCCCTGAAGGGCGGCTGCAGGGGCGGCCTGCGCGTCCCCTCCGTTGCGGGCGGAGGTGCCGGAGTTCTTTTTCTTACGGGAGCCGCTTTAGACACCCGGGGCCTCTGCTTCTTGGAGTCGTATAGCGCGACGAACTCTTCACCCGACCCGCCGCGGACGACGATCCCGTCCTCTT
>JAZGJJ010000013.1 GCA_036482575.1 Thermodesulfobacteriota bacterium | reverse complement strand
GCCCTCCCTTAGCGCCCTTACCTCTCCCTTTTCCTCCTCCAGCGCGCGTACGGAGCGTATGAACTCGCCCTCGTCCCCCTCGAGCATCTCTCTGGCCCTTTTAATCACGCCGTCCGGTATGCCGTAGTTCCGCGCGACCGAGAGGCCGAGGCTCGGTCCGGGCACGCCGTAGCCGAGCTTGTATCGGGGTCTCGTCGTTTCCTCGTCGAACTCGACCGCCGCGTTCTCGAAGGCCGGGTCCGTCTGGGCACGGGCCTTCAGGATATTAAGATGCGTGGTGACCACGGTCGTGGCCCCCCTTTCGGAAAGTGTTTCGAGCATGGCGAGCGCGAGCACTCCCCCCTCGGCCGGGTCCGTGCCCACCCCTATCTCGTCAACGAGGACGAGTGTCGGCGGGGAGACGGCCTCCAGTATCTCTCCGAGACGCTTAAGGTGGGCGGAAAAAGTGCTCAGGTCCTCTGCTATATCCTGCCTGTCGCCTATGTCGGAGAAGACGTTATTAAAAAGATTAAGCTCGCTGCCCTCCTCTGCCGGGATCGCCAGGCCGGTTTGAGCCATGAGAGAGAGGAGCCCGAGGGTCTTAAGCGCGACGGTCTTCCCTCCCGCGTTGGCCCCGGAGATAACGAGTACGCTGCTGCCTGGCCGTAACCTTATATCGACGGGCACGACCGGGGCGCCGCGCTTTAACTCCTTAAAGACGAGAAGCGGGTGCCTCGCTCCGGTAAGCTTTACCTCTCCGCCCTCTTTTATAAGAGGCACCACGGCCTGTATATGTTCCTTAAAGAGGGCTTTTGCCTGCGCGAGGTCGAGCCGGGCCGTGGCCGAGAGGTCGGCCATAATAATGTCCCTCTCCTCAATGACCCGAGCCGTCGCGGCTTTGAGTATCTTAACCTCCTCGGTCTTCTCCTCCTTTTTAAGGATGGCGATGCGGTTATTGAGCTCGACGACCTGAAAGGGCTCTACGAAGTATGTGGCCCCGCTCGCGGACCTGCCGTGCACCACGCCCGGAAGCTCCGCGTGGCGGCCGGCCTTAACGAGCAGGACGTAGCGGTCGTCTCTTATGGTAGAGATCTCGTCGGTGAAGACCCCGCTCAACTCCCTGCTGCCGGTGAGCTTTTCGAGCACCGCCCGGCCCCTCTCCCTGGAGGAGAGGACCTCGCCCCTTATCTCCCGGAGCTTCGCGGACGCCTCGTCACGTATATGGCCTTTTTCGTCGAGGACGCGGGAGAGCTCGCCCCGGAGGGCCTTATGGTCGGAGAGGGTGCCTATCCTGGACGACGTTACTGGGAACGCGCGGCTGAACGAACGGTCCACGAGCGACTTTATCCGTGATATCGCCTCGATGGTCTCTTTTATATCGAAGAGTTCCGGGGGGGTGAAGTAGGCGCCTTCCGGCGCGGGGGCGGAGAGGAGCGGCCCTATATCGCGTATCCCGTCGAACGGGAGCGGGCCGGACGCCTTCAGTACCGAGCCCATCTCTGTGAGTTCGGCGAAGGCCTCCTCGATACCGGAGCGGTCGGTCCCTGGCCTTAAACCCCGGACAAGGCCGCGTGCCGGGGGCGAGACGGCAAAGCCCTCCAACTCGCCAAGAACTTCATGGTATCCGAGGGCCTCTAAGGTAATATCGTCCACGGCTGTCGATTAATGCCGTTATCCGTCTCCCGTGGTCCGTGTCCGGCAACTATGGAAAACTCTTAAGGGCAGGCTCTTATACGGTCACGGATAACGGACACGGGCTTTATCTACTTCCTCGAAATCCTCCTGAAGCCCGAGCACTCGACGACCTCAACGCCGTCGAGTATGTCGTCGAGGAGGAGGTTCACCCCGAGGTTGTCGCTTGATATATGTCCGGCTATGACCACGTTTACGTGGTGCTTTTTCGCCTCTTTCCTGTGGTCTTCGCCGATGTGCATTCCGACCACCGTGCCGACGCCGGCCTGTGAGAGTTTCTCGTAGGCCTTCTTGCTGCCTCCGGTGCCGCCGGTCATGTCGACGAAGACCTTTCCGGCGCTGCTCTTGCCCGAGCCGACGACCAGCTTGGGCCCGGTGCCGGAGGCAAGTGCGCCGGCGTACTCCGGTATGGCGCGCAGGATATCGATTATATCGTCGAGGCTGCGCGGCGTTTTATCGTCGAAAATCTTTTGAAGGTAGTCGGCCACGGCGTTGTCCGAAGGGGTGTGGACGCACATAAAGGGTATGTCGAGGAGTTTCGCGGCATCCACCGCGCGCGTGTGGTTGACCGGCATGAGCCTCCTCTCGACCTCGGCTATGCGCTCGGCCATTATGTCCTCGGCCACGTTTATCGGGACGCCGTACTTAAGGAGTATCCCGGACTGCATGTCCATCACCGCGTAGAGGGCGGCCATGGCGCGGCCCTCCGGGTGGTGGGCGATTATCAAGTCTATCGGGCCGGGGCCGGGGCCGCTGCCCCCGTTCAGCCTGTCGGCCAGAAGGACCTCGCCTACCTCCATGTCGATTCCCACGAGCGCCCTCTTGACCTTCTTCTTGGGATCGCCGTAGAGTATCCGGGTGTCCGAGTAGGGGTTGGTGAGACGCTCCTTGTCGAAGAACTCCCTGTCCTTCTCCTTCAGGTCGTCGAACTCCTTCCTGGCCCGGCCGAGCGCCTCTTTGACCTCGCCGGCGCCACGGGGGTCGAGCTCCATCCCCCTTTGGACTGCCTTCTGATATATATCTTCTATCTTCATGAACTCTCCGGGTATGAACTACTAATCTTAAAAACAAAAAACCCCGACTTATGTCGGGGGGCGGATGGAGGTTTCAGCCTCCGAGGAGGTCCTTTACTATATCTTTTACCGTGCCTCCGTCGGACCTGCCTTTTATCTCGGGCATAACCACCTTCATTACCCTGCCCATGTCGCCCATGCCCTCGGCGCCGACCTCGTCTATCTTGCCCGTCACAAGGGCGCGTATCTCCTCGGCCGAGAGCTGCGCCGGCATGAAGGCCTGGAGTATCCCGGCTTCCTTTTCCTCTTTTTCGGCGAGGTCGTCCCTCCCGCCTTTCTTAAACTGCTCTATGGAATCTTTACTCTGCCTTAAAAGCGTGGCCACCACCGACTGGATCTCCCCGTCGGAAAGCTCCTTCTTCATCTCTATTTCTTTATTCTTGACCGCGGCAAGGAGGAGCCTCAGGGTGGAAAGCCTGAGCTTTTCCCCCTGCTTCATGGCCGTTATTATCCCCCCTGTAATGTCTTCCCTCAAGCCCATAGAGGCCGGTTATCCTCCCTTCCTGAGTTCCGCCAGGACCATCTTCACGACGGCCTTCAGGGTCTCGAAGACACCGGTGCCTTTGGGGGCCAC
>JAZGJJ010000012.1 GCA_036482575.1 Thermodesulfobacteriota bacterium | reverse complement strand
ACTCGTGGGCGCGGTGGATGGGGTTACGGGTCTGAAAGCCCACGACCCTCTTCCACCCGTTCTTCTTAAAGAGCTCCCGGGTCTCCTTCGGGTCGAACCTGTTATCCTTGAACTCCTTATGCTCGGGCCTGTTTATGACGGAAATCTTGCCGCCGAGCAGGAACTCGCCCATTTCGAGCACCTTCTTCACCCCCGGGTGGGCCTCCTCGGCGGTGCCGTAGACCTCCAGGGACTCCTTCTCCTTATCGTGGGGGTGGACCTCATCGAGGTGGAGCAGGGCGAGTATCTTGCCCTCCTCGTCGGTAAGGGCCACGTCCTCGCCGTCCTTAAGCCCCTTTACCTCGTCCCCGGTGGCGGAAAGGGTCACCGGGAGGGTCCAGGGAAGGCCGCTCTTAAGGGTCATGGTGTCCATGACCGAGTGGTAGTCGTCCCTGCACATAAAGCCCTCGATCGGGCTGAAGGCCCCGACCGCTATCATCTCGAGGTCGGATATCTCCCTCGTGCTAAGGGCTATCTTCTTAAGGTCCTCGGCTTTTTTCTTCGCCTCGTCACGCTCCTTGCCCTCGAGTATCCTGTTTACAAGTGTGCCGCCGTGCGGCTCGATCGTGCCGGTCATTCACTGCCTCCTTTTTCGGTTTTATCGTTTTCTCCCGGGAAGTGTATCCCGCACTCCTTCTTATCGTCGTCCTCGTTAAACCAGCGCCACCTCCCCGACCTCGGCTCCTCGCCCTTAAGAAGCGGGGTCGAGCATATAACGCAGCCCACGCTGTCGTAGCCCTTGTCGAAGAGCTTATTATATGGGAGCCCCTTTTCCCTTACGTACTTCCAGACCCTCTCCATGTCCCAGCTGGCGAGCGGGCAGAGTTTCAGTATGTCCCTGTCGCCCTCTCTTACGAAAGCGGCCTTCTCCACCTCCCGCCTGTACTTCGACTGGTCTCTCCTGAGCCCGGTTATCCAGACGTCGAGAGTGGCGAGCGCGCGCCTGTTGGGCTCGACCTTCCTGACGTTGCAGCAGAACTCCTGCCCGGCCCTGTCCGTAAAGAAGAGATACTCGCCGAAAGAGTCCACCATCTCCTTCACCCGCCGCTCGTCGGGCAGGAACCTCTCGACCTTGATGCCGTAGCGCTCCTCGGCGTCGGCTATGGCCCGGCAGGTCTCCGGGTGCAGCCTTCCGGTATCGACGGTGAAGACCCTGAACTTCTTCCCGCCCCCGGCGGCCATATCCACCATGACCGAGCCCGAGAGCTGGAAGCTCGTCCCTATGGCCGCCCTCTCGCCGAACTCGTCGAAGGCCCACCGTATGAGCTCTTCGGCCTCCATCGAGTTAAGCTTTTCGAGGAGCGCCTTATCCGTTACGTCTACAACCATTAGAGCGTTATGTATCCCTTCTCCTCGAGGTAGCCGAGGATGGCCCTCGTTGACTCTTCGACCGAGAGTTTTGAACTGTCTAAGACGAGTTCCGCGTTCTCCGGCTCCTCGTAGGGGGCCGAGATGCCGGTGAACTCCTTTATCTCCCCGGCGCGCGCCTTCTTGTAAAGCCCCTTTACGTCCCTCTCCTCGCAGACCTCCACCGGACACTTGACGTAGACCTCTATAAATCTGGAAGCGCCGTCAGCCTTCTGCAACTCCCTCGCCTGGTCCCTGTCCGCCCTGTAGGGGGATATGAAGGCGGTTATGGTTACGATGTTCGCGTCGGTAAAGAGCCGCGCGACCTCCCCTATCCTCCGGATGTTCTCGCCGCGGTCCTCTGGCGAAAAGCCGAGGTTCTTGTTCAGGCCGTGGCGGACGTTGTCGCCGTCGAGTATATAGGCCTGGTGGTTATTGTCCAGGAGCGCGTGCTCCAGCTCCACGGCTATCGTGGACTTGCCGGAGCCGGAAAGGCCCGTCAGCCAGATGGTCACGCCCTTCTGCGCCATGAGCTTCTCCCTGTCCTCCCTTGTGACCTTGCCGTGATGCCACGTAATGTTCGTACTTTTCTTCTCCATCGTTTTTTCCGTCATTTTCACCCTTCTCCTCTTCTTCTTATTTGATACCCGTTATTCTTCACCTATTCTTCGATCACAACGACTTCGCACGGGGCCTTTTCCTTGAGCTCGTCGGTGAGAGAGCCGGAGAAGTACCTCGCGAAGGTGCTCTGCTTTCTCCTTACGCATACCGCGAGCGCCACCTCGCGGCCCTCCATTATATCGAGCGCCCTGGATACGACCTCCCCCTCTTCCATTATGGGGTCGAACTCCACGCCCTCCTCCATGGCGCGTACCTGCACGAGGCCGAGCTCCTCGTAGCCCCTCTGGCGGTACTCCTTCATTATGGCCTCGGAGAGCTCGGTCGAGGGCCTGTCGCCTATGAAGCCCACGTCCGAAAACCTGTCGAAGACCTCCTCGGCGAGCCCGGTCTCGAGGAGATAGAGGGCGACGAGCGTACCCCCTCTCTCTTTGGCGGCCCCCACGGCGAACTCTATGGCCTCCTCCGAGGTCCTCGACGTCGAGAGTATAAGGAGTACGTTCTTCATTCCCATCAGCCTATACCCCCGAGACCTATTATCGGCCACCAGAAGCGCGCCACCAGGTTAAACACCACCCACGCCGTAAAACTCATGATCACCCCCGCCTTCATCATATCCCCTATGGAGACGTAGCTCGAGGATACGGCTATGGCGTTTGCCGGCGTGGCAAGCGGCATGCAGAAGGCAAGCCCCGCCGGCACGGCTATGGAGTAGGTCACCAGCGACGGGTCCATCTCGAACCTCCCGGCGAGCCCCAAGCCCACCGGGAGCAGGATGGCTATGACCGCGGCGTTGCTTATCCCCTCGGTAAGCAGAAGCGTTACGAGCGAGAAGAAGGCGATGGCGGTAAGCGGGCTCGTAACCCACTCCCCTACGGCCATCTCCGCGAGCCATCCCGCGGCCCCGCTCCTCTCGAGCGAGGCGCCGAGTATGATGGCCCCACCGTACATGAGGATCACGCCCCAGTTCACGTACTCCTCGATGTCCTTCCACCTGACGAGACGGAAGATGAAGAGCACCACCACCGAGGCCAACGCCACGGTGGCGAGCCCCACCGTCGTGCCGAGCGTCATCCAGCATACTATGGTAAGGACGAGCACCGTGCCCACGGAATACTCGCTCCACCCGACCTTGCCCATGCCGTGGATGCGTTTCTGCAGCACCTCATGGGCGCTCTCCACGCTCTCTATGTCGATGGACAGTACCCTCGTAAGCACGAAGGCGCCCACCGCGAGCAGCACGATAACGAGCGGTATTACCGCCACGGTATAGGCGAGGAAACCTATGGTCTCGGTCGTGCTCTCCTTAAGTATCCCCACCGCCAGCGGTACCCTCGCGCCACCGAGAAAGGTGGCCACGCCGCCAATGACGCAGCCCCAGGCAAGCGCCAGGAAGAGGAGCTTCCCGTAGTTCGATCTCCCGGGCCGAAGCCTGAGCGCCTTGGCTATCTCCAGCACTATGGGGAAGAGCATGGCGGCCACCGCGTGCTCGGACATAACGAACGAGAGCACGGCGGCAAGACCGAATATACTTAAGAGGAGGCTCCGGGGCGAGGACCCGAACCTCTCCATTATTATAAGGGCTATCCTGTTGGAAAGCCCCGAATGCATCACGGCTCCGGCCAGTATGAAAGCCCCGAGGATAAAGAAAACGGCCTCGTTACCGAATAGCGAGTAGGTCTCCTTTGGCGGCAGCACCCCCGTAAGGGGGATGAGGACTACGGCGAGGATACTCGTTATGGCCAGCGGTATCGCGTTCGTTACCCAGAGTATGAGGCAGAGGAGGAATACCGCTATCGCGTTTTTCGCCTCCGGCGTAAGCCCGTCGGGCACCGGCAGGCTCACGATATACCAGAAGAGCCCGAACACGAGCAGAAAGAAGCCCGGCCTGAGCCCCCGGAGGGCAAGCAGCAACCATATGGAACGCCTGTCTATCTCTACACCCATAGTACATCCCTTTACCCTCAGCCCCCCGAACGCCGTTCGGAGGGTTCGTCCGCATCTTTCACCCTGAGCTTCCTTCTGAGCGTGGAGAGCCCCCAGGCGGCCCTGGCTCCGAGCCTGGTCTTATAAAAGCTCTCCACCACGCTGCCGAACCCCCCTTTCTCGTCGGTAAGGAGCCTCCCCTCTATCGGGGTGGTTACCATGCTTATGTCCCCCACCCAGTTCATGTTTATGCTCTTCTTCTTTACCGTTTTGTAGAGGTACCGGTAGACCGGGATTATAATCTCGGTCGTGAGCGGCTCTATCCTGAGCGCCCTCCCGTGAGAGGGCCTGTATACGGGCAGTATCGGTACGACCCCCATATCCGTCAGGAACTCTATGCCCATGCAGGTGGAGCCGGGGGGTTCGAGCCCCACTATAAGATGAGAGGCGACGGTGCCGCTCGGGAAGATGGAGGCCGCGTATTTGAGCGACTCTATGTACCTGTCCCTCCCGATGAGTTCCGCCCTGCCGGGACATATAACCTCGAAAAGCTCCTTATCGAATATCTCGAGGTTATAGAGGATTGAATCCGCCCCGAGCGCGTAGGTCTCGTCAATCCATCGGTTCCTCTTCGGCGGCAGGGCCTCGACCGCCACCAGACAATTGAAGTGCTTCTTTACCGCCCTTACGTAAGGCGCGAGGAACTCTATCCCCCCGTCGTCGCCCTGGCTGAACCCTATGGAGAGGTAGACTATGCCGCTCGCCCTCTCCTTCAGGACGGCTTCAGTGGTCTCCAGCACCTCGTCAATCGAATATACCGTATCGTCCGCACCCTTTATGTCGAAGTTCCCGGCGCAGTAGCGGCACTCGACACTCGTGTTGAAGAACTCGCAGCGCGGCGACGGGGTTATCACGACGTAGCTCCCGTGCACCGTCGCTATGTCGGAAAAAGCTTTCCCGGTCGTTGTCTTCCTCCCGTAGAAGGCCGGTAGTGGTACGAGCTTGGCCGATACCTTGCCGGAGCCGTCCTCTCCGCTTATGACGTAGCCCCTCTTCCCTTTTTTGAGGAGGTAGGGGGAGTCCTCTGTGAACTCCTCGCCGAAGGGGACGTTTACGAGCGTTCCTTTCGGAAGCACTATGTCTATGCCCGGCCCGGCCCGGCCCGAGACGGCCTCTATGTCGGCAAGCGACTCTTCAACCCTTATGCCCCGGAGCATCAGGTCTATCTTAAGGGAGCCCGGGTTGTCGAAGTATGTGGTCTTCACGGGTGGCTGCTCACTTGGCCGCGGCTATCTCGCACGCCTCTTCGTATGTCGTTAACTCTTTTATTACCGCCTTTTCGCCGCAGAGCTCGCAGTCGGGGTCCTTCCTGACCTTCACCTTCCTGAAGTTCATCCCGAGGGCGTCGAATATCATGAGCCGTCCGGCGAGCCCCTCCCCTATGCCAAGAATCTCTTTTATCGCCTCAACGGCCTGGAGCACCCCTATGACCCCGGCGAGCGCGCCGAGCACCCCCGCCTCCTGGCAGCTCGGGACGAGCCCCTTGGGCGGCGGCTCCGGGTAGAGGCACCTGTAGCAGGGTTTTTCTTCATGCCCCTTGAAGGTGGCTATCTGCCCCTCGAAGCGGAACATCGAGCCCGAGACGAGTGTCTTCTTCTCGAAGAACGCCGCGTCGTTCATGAGGAACCGGGTCGGAAAGTTGTCCGAGCCGTCGAGCACCACGTCGTAGTCCCTTATGGTCTCCCGTATATTGTCGGCCGTAAGGCGTCCGTTATAGGTAACGACGTTCACGTCCGGGTTCAGCTCACCCATTGCCTGCTTTGCCGAGAGGACCTTGGCCGTTCCGATCCTGTCGGTATTATGTATGATCTGCCGCTGGAGATTGCTCAGGTCCACGGCGTCCCCGTCGGCCACGCCTACGGTGCCCACCCCGGCCGCCGCGAGGTAGAGGAGCGCGGGCGAGCCGAGCCCGCCCGCTCCGAGGACGAAGACCTTGCTCTTCAAGAGCTTAGCCTGTCCCTTGCCCCCGACTTCGGGCAGTATTATGTGGCGCGAGTAGCGCTCGATCTGTTCTTCCGTAAAGTCCATGATACCCCTTTATTAATGCTTATATATTAGCAAGTTACGCGCTAAAGTTACCGGGCTATATTACCTCTATTTCCTCCTCTTCGAACGGTTCCCCCTCGTCGTGGAATATCCAGCTCTTGACCGTAGTCTCATTGCCTCCCATAACCGAGACGATAACGTAAGAGTACTCGGGCTGGCCCCTCTTCCTGTCGAACTCCGAGGGGCGGTCCGGGTGGTCCGGGTGGGAGTGGTATATCCCAATGATGTCGAGCCCCTCTTTTCTTGCCTCCCTGTCGACCCTGTTCAACTCCGCGGGGTCTATCTCGTAGCGGTCCCGGGCCCGCTCCTTATTCAGGTTCTCGACCTCTATTGCTTTTGTGACGGTCCGTTCCTGTCCGGAACTCCCAACCAACACGCCGCAGCACTCATGCGGGTAGGCCCCTTTGGAGTCTTCGATTATCTTATCGTGGGCGTCCCCGGAGATACGAAGCATGGAGGGCTCAATCCCAGAGGCGGGTGCTAAGGTACTTGTCCCCGCCGTCGGGGAATATGACGACCACTGTTCCGCGCTTCAGGGTTTCGGCCACCTCAAGGGCCGCGACCATTGCCGCCCCGGAGGACTGGCCCACCATAAAACCCTCTTCCCTGGCTATCCTCTTGGTCATGTCGTAGGCGGCCTCGGTGGAGGCCTCTATCTTCCTCGTCAGCTTCTCTTCGTGGTAGATGCCAGGGACGATCGAGGACTCCATGTGTTTCAGCCCCTCGAGCCCGTGGAGCGGGCAGTTGGGCTCGACGGCCACTATCTCGATATCCTTATTGAACTCCCTGAGCCTCCTGCCCGTGCCCATTATGGTGCCCCCGGTGCCGATGCTGGCCACGAAGTGTGTTATCTCGCCGCCGGTCTGCTCGATTATCTCCGGGCCCGTGGTGTCGTAATGCGCCTGGGGGTTGGAGGGGTTATTGTACTGGTCGAGCTTGCAGTACTTCTCCGGGTTGTCGACGTAGAGCTTCCATGCGTGGCGTATGGCCCCGTCCGAGCCCTCGAGCGGGTCGGAGAATATGACGTTCGCGCCGAAGGCGTTAAGTATCTTCTTCCTCTCATCGCTCACGTTCTCCGGCACCACGAGGTCCACCAGGTGCCCCTTCATGGTACCTATCCACGCGTAGGCTATGCCGGTGTTGCCCGAGCTCGAGTCCAGTATGATCTTGTCGCCGGTGAGCCTGCCCGCCTTCTCGGCGTCCTCTATCATCCTCAAGGCGGGCCGGTCCTTCACCGAGCCCCCGGGGTTGTAGCCCTCGAGCTTGGCGCAGACCCGAACCCCCTCGGGAAGATGGGCGGTGATGCCGTTTATCCTGACGAGCGGGGTATTACCCACAAGCTCAATTATCGAATGACTCATGGGAGGAGCCGTCCTCACGGGCGGCGCCTCCTTCAAAACCTTTCCACTTCTCATACGATAAGACCTCCTCGAAAAGCTCTAACGTATTGTCCTTTATGGATAAAAAATACCTTACTAACTTAGTCAAGATTACAATACATTACTATTTTTGTCAAGAACTTTGGCGCGGGTGTTTCAATTCACGACGACCGCAAGGGTACGAGATACCAATACTCTATTGGGCCGCGTATGGCGCTAACCGTGCGGCAGCACCCCGTGACGGGGTTTCAGATTTAGAAACTATCGACCGCAATCCAGAGTGCTAACGTTACAGAAGACCGCATACACATTAACCGTGCGGCAGCACCATGATGGTGTTTCAATTCACGACGACCCGCCGGGGTACGGGATACCAATACTCTATTGGGCCGCGTATGGCGCTAACCGTGCGGCAGCACCCCTGCCGTAAAATCCGCGCAGGGGGGGTGGTTTTACTCTATTATGTCGAGCTCGATGGGCTCGACCTTAACGCCCTTCTGGGTAAAGAATCTTAGGGCCTTATCTATCTCTGGGGCCTCTCCTTCGAGCTCGAGGGCCACCAGCCCCACCTCCTCGGAGATGCTGGCCTGGCGGATGTTGGTGGTGACCTTGAAGAGCTGGCCTGCCTGGTAGATAAGGGGCTCCTTAACGAGACCCTTGGAGTATGTGAGGTATACCTTTTTTTTCATTTTTTTCCGCCCCCTACCCTCCCGCTATGGCCGGTATAATGGAGATCTCGTCCCCGTCCTTTACCGCCGTGCCGGTATTTTCCTTGAAGCGGATATCCTCGTCGTTCAGGTAGAAGTTGACGAAGCGCCTGGGGGTTCCGTCTTCCTCGCAGATACGCTCCTTAATCCCCGGATAGTTCTTTTCGAGGTCGTCGAGAAGCTCCGCGACGGTCGAGCCCGCGGCCTCCACCTCGTCCTTGCCGTCGGTGATCTTCCTGAGCGGCGTCGGTATCCTGACCTTTATCGGCATCTTTTCCCCTCCTCTTTACGGTTGGTTTTCAGCACTTCTTTACCTTGATCCTGAAGTGATCATCTTCCCTCTTTACGTCCACTATCTTATGTCCCTCTTCCTTTATGCTCTTGGGGACGTTCTGGATGGGCTCGCCGCTGTCGAGCACGACCTCGAGGACCTGCCCCGTCTCCATGGCTTCGAGCTCGAGCTTGGTCTTGACGAAGTTCATGGGGCAGAGCGTCCCCCTGAGGTCGATTGATATGTCCGGTGATATGTCCGGCGACGCGGCCTTGGCCGCCTCGGTCTTTGCCTCGCTCATGTTCTCTCCTTCTCTGGAGCCGCAATCTCTCCAATGACCGGCTCAAGGGCCTTCTTGAGGTCCTCCACCCCGACGCGCGCGAGTGTGGTGCCTATCCTCTCGCCCCTTATCCCCTTGGCCATGTACCACTCGACGGTCTTCTCTATGACGTCCGGGATCTTCTCGTCCGGCACGAAGGTAGCCACCTCTTCGGCATCTATGGGGTGGCGTCCGTGCTTGCCGCCGACCCTTATCGTATGTCCGTACCTCTTGGCCCTCCAGGCGCCCGTGGGGCATGCCCTTATGCAGTCTCCGCAGTAGATGCACTTATCGGGGGAGAATATGGGTTTACCCGTATCCGGGTCGGACTCTATGGCGTCCTCCTTGCAGGCCTCGGAGCATATGGTGCAGCCCGTGCACGTGGGCTCTTCCCACTCCGGCTCGACAAGGCCCTGGAAGCCCAGATCCATCCCGCGGGTCCTGGCGCAGTCGATGGGGCAGCCCGAGAACGATATCTTGAACTTGTGGTGCGTGGGCGTGCCGAAGAACTTCTCATCCACCATCCGGGCCAAGCCCTGCGTATCGGTCAGCCCGTTGGGGTTATACTCGCAGCCGCCGCAGGCCGTGGGGACCCTGACCCTCGGGCCGCAGGATGCTACCTTCATGCCTATGGCCTCGAGCTCCTTCACCAGAGGGGTGAACTCCCTGTAGTCCACGTAGAGTATCTCCAGCGACTGGCGGAAGCTGAAGTGCACGACCCCCTTCTTGCTGTACTTATGGGCGAGCTTGGAGACCTCGACGAGCTTGTCGGTGGGCATCCTGCCGCCGGGGCAGCGGAGCCTCACGGTGAAGAGGTCCTTCTGCCTCTGCTTTATGAAGCCGCCGGTCTTAAGGTCGTTAAAGTCGACCTTGTGCTCGGCGCCTTCGTAGTCTACCTTTACCTTTGTCGTCTTATCCTCTATGAAGCGGTCCATAACCTTATATCCACACTCCCTTCCTTATTGGCCGTATTTGACTGAGCAGCATCTTATATCATACCAGAAAAGTCCTGTATCAGGCAAGTGCGCGTCATTACCCTTTTACCGCGTACTCCCTGCCCGAGCTTTCGACCAGATCGTCGAACTCCTTAAGGCTCGCCTCGATGACCGGGGCCTCCTTGAGCTTTCCCTGGAGCGCTTCCTGCGTCTTAAGGCCGTTACCGGTAATGGAGATCACTATGGACTCGTCTTTAGGAATCCTTCCCTGATCGAGGAGTTTCTTCGTGACCCCGAGCGTCACGCCTCCGGCCGTCTCGGCGAATATGCCCTCGGTCTCGGCAAGGAGCTTCATGGCGTCCACTATCTCCTCGTCGGTTACGTCCTCGGCCCACCCCCCGCTCTCTTTTATGGCCTTTACCGAGTAGTAGCCATCGGCCGGGTTGCCTATGGCGAGGCTCTTGGCCACGGTCTTGGGCCTCACCGGCGTTATTAGTTCGCTCCCCTGCTTTACGGCCGTGACTATGGGGGCGCACCCCGCCGCCTGCGCGCCGTATACGCTCGCGGGGGCCTCCTCCACGAACCCGAGTTTTTGGAACTCCTTATAGGCCTTCCATATCTTCGTTATGAGCGAGCCGCCGGCCATCGGGACCACCGTATGCTTCGGCAGCCGCCAGCCGAGCTGCTCGGCTATCTCGTACCCGAAAGCCTTCGAGCCCTCGGCATAGTAGGGCCGGATGTTTATGTTGACGAACGCCCAGCCGTACTTCCCCGCTATCTCCGAGCAGAGGCGGTTCACCTCGTCGTAGGTGCCCTTTATGCCGACCACCTTCGAGCCGTAGACGAGCGTGCCGAGTATTTTGGTCTGCTCGAGGTCGAAGGGGATAAAGACGTAGCTGTCCATGCCGCATGCCGCGGCATGCGCCGCGACCGAGTTTGCGAGGTTCCCGGTCGAGGCGCACGAGATTACGTCGAAACCCATCTCCCGAGCCCGGGAAATGGCCACCGACACGACCCGGTCCTTGAAGGAAAGGGTCGGGTAGTTGACGGCGTCGTTCTTCAGGTAGAGCTCTTCGACGCCGAGCGCTTCGGCCAGGTTATTCGCCCTTATGAGCGGGGTAAAACCTACCTGTGCGCCGACCGTGGGCTCGCCTTCGAGCGGGAGGAGTTCCCGGTAGCGCCACATGTTCGGCGGCCTCTTTTCGATCGTCTCCCGGTCGAGGACCTTTTTTATTTCATCGTACTCATATACCACTTCGAGCGGTCCGAAGCAGTATTCGCAGACGTGGAGCGCTTCCTTCGGGTACTCTTTGCCGCACTCCCTGCACTTTAGCGCCTTCATGTAACTCATGGATAAACTCCCTTCTTCCCTCTCTAAAAAGACTGGATTCCTGCTTCCGCAGGAATGACCGCGTGTTTCCTTGTTTACAAACTCGCATACCAGTCGTTCGGTTTCAGGGACAAGAAAGCCCCGTCCCAAAAAAAAGCCCCTCTTTGCGCGAAGCTAAGAAGGGATTCTATATCCTCTTCTTATCTTCCAAGATCCCCTTTGGGGAGCCTGCTGGAGTTAGCACCTGACGTCCCGCCTTTTTAAAGGCCGGACCGGTTGCTGTGGCATCGCAGGGCCAGATCCCTCCGCCACTCTTGATAAGAATGATATTCAGTTGTCAGGACAAGGTACTACATGGGGGGCGCCGTGTCAAGGGAATTCTGTGGGCAGGGGGTTCAGGGGGGGGTCGGTATTCTCTCAATCGCAAAAAAGAAAAGGCAGGGGGCTGGCTTTAAAACCCGCTCTACCCCCTGGACCTGCCCCCCATGTTCAGCCGTATCCTTTCGAAGAACTGAAGAGACTTTACCATTAAAGCGAGGGCAGAGACCTTGAACTTGCGCCCGATACCCTTTAGCCTCTTGTCGCGCCAGACACCGTATATCAGGGCCGCGTTGTCCATCACTATCAAGGGCAGGCGTATCAGATAGGTAAAGATATTCTCTTCGAGCCTTTCGTGGGTCCCGCCGGCGAGCCGCAGGGTCTTCCTGCGGATCTGCCCGAAGGAGCGCCTTGCCGGATGGAAGACACGGGCGTCATCCGCGTAGGCCACCTTATACCCGTGGGAAAAGACGCGCTTGCCCCATTCCGAGTCCCCGCCGGACTTAAGCCTGTCGTTAAAAGGGCCCACGGCGTCGATGACCTTCCTGCTGGTAAAGACGTTCGCCGTCGCCCCGTATCTTCCGTTTTCAACATAGTTTTTCTGCTTGAGGTGGACAATGCTGTCATAGAGCTCCACTGCCGTTGGGTTCTCCGGGTCGCTGAAGAAGAACTCTATCCCCCCGGCGACAAGCCCGCAGCCGGGGACAGCCAAAAAGGCCTTCACGCCCTTCTCCATCCACTCTTCGGCCGGTATGCAGTCGGAGTCGGTAAAGGCTATCAGTTCGCCGCCTGCCATATCAAGCCCCCTGTTGCGGGCCGCGTACGAACCGCGTTTGTCTTCCCGACCGAAACGGACCATCTCGTACTTTTTGAGAGCCCCCTCGATATCCCGCTCGGAGCCGTTATCGACGACCACGACCTCGTAGCGGTCCTTCGGGTAGCTCTGCACCTGAAGCGCATCGAGGCATATCTCGAGCCGCTTCAAATCATTATAGACTGGGATTATGACCGAGACCATGGGAAACTCATCGGGGTTGCCCGCTCCCTCGAAGGACGTCGTCCCCTTGACCGTCATAGCTCGACCTCCATATCTTCCAGACGCGTACACTCGTAGAGACGGGCCGCCAGGGTAAGCCCGTCAGCCCCGGTCCGGCTCATCATCTTCTCGCCGGGATAGTAGCAGCGCCTGAGCTGCTCGTTCACCCACCAGCTCGCACCCCTCTCGGAAGCGAAGAATGAAGGGAACACCTGTGCGGCACAGGCCACCTCGAAGCCTACCGGGTTGTAGCCGAAGCCGTACTCGTCCCCCTCCAGGCGGTCGATGAACTCCGTGCGGTTCACAAAGCCCAGGGCCCTCGCAAACTTTTTGCTGCTCCAGAACGGGTGGTCGGGGAGGTACTCCTTCAAGATGGCGAACGCGTAGAGGTTGAAGGCGTGGTAGCCCGTCTCCTTGCCGCGTCCGATTGGACGGGGCTTTTCGGGTCCGGTCCGAAATAGCCTTCTGTAAAGATATTTGCGCTCCTGTCTTCCGGACTCCATGTTATGGACTATCCTTCCGCTCCTTCTGAGCGAGAGGTTTTCCGGCAGGAGGTCCATGAATCTATTGACGCGTTCCTTTATCAATTCATCCTTTTTCCCGTCTATCAGGGAAGCGGCGGCGGCCAGCCAGAGATGCTGGTTGAAGGCCTTTATGGCGTTAGCCTTGCTCCCGTCCATGTTCACGACCGTCCAGAGCCCCCGCCCTTCGTTGAAGGGGTGCAGCAGGAAGACCTCTTCGGCAAGCTCCGAGTACCCGCGCTCCCCAAGGCGGCTTCCGGCGGCCGCGAGCGCCTCTATTACCCAGGCCTGGCCCACGAGACCGTTACAGGAGTCCATTTCGGGGTTGGTGCGGCAGTGGAAGGTCGCACCCATGGGACGCGCCTCCGGCGACGCCAGATACTCCGCCGCGCGCCTCGCCGAACCCACGAACGCGTCCCCGCCGGAAAGTTCGTGGGCCTTTAAGAGCGTAACCAGCCAGTGCGCGGTGTTGCGTACCGGCGTTTCGGAGTCGTGGTACGGCCCGTTGTGTCCGGGCGGGAACGACCCGTCCTCGCGCTGGATGTCGAGCGCGGCGCTTGCGGATTGAACTATTAGGTCGCTTAGACGCATCTCTCTCCGGGTCTGTCCCTAAAGCTTAATCCCCCAGCTCGACAGATCGATCCCGTATTCCCCGGCCAGCCTCCTCAAGTCGTCGGCCAGGTAGCTCTCGGCCAGGGCCCTCTGCTCCGGGGTAAATTTAAAGTTGTCTTCCAGCTTGCCTATCCTTTCCTTTACGGGCTTCTTAAACACGGAGGGGACAAGGGCCGTCAGGTGGCGGATAGCCGGTGCAGCCTTAAGGAGCCTGTTAATCCGCGGACTCAAGTACCTCCCCTTGTTCTTGTTCAAGACTTTACCCGTGCGCCGGAAGTTGAATGACGGGTCTATGGAGAGAAACCGACAGACACGGCGCATAAGCTCGTCGGGGTTCGCCTTGAGATCTTCGAAGTTCAAAAGGAGGATGTCCTCCGGAGGGAATCTCTTATAGTACTCGTCGAGCTGTTTCGCGTACCTCGATGTATTGATATAGTGACCGTCCTCCTTGAGCGTATCTTCGAGCTCGCGCTTGACTCCCTTGCGGACGACCATGTGCGTGTAGTGGGACTCTATCCTGTCGATGGGGTTCCTCATGATATATATGAACTTGAACTCCGCGTCAGTGGCGGCTATCCTCTCGGCGGCGTTCGGAAACTGGGGCACCTTGGTGTAGAAGGTCGAGGCCTCCAGGAGGAGCTTGCCCTCCGGGACGCCGCTGCCCCACAACCTCTCGTACCATCCATATCCCCTCCTCCAGTCGGGGCCCGAGAAGAAGTTGGGCTCTTTTCTCTTGCAGCGCGCAATTTCGGGGTGCTCCGACAGGTAGCCGAAAAGGCTTGTCGTACCCGACTTCATGGCCCCTATTATAAGGACGAACTTTCTCCCGGTCTTTTTCTTTTCCATAACCACCTGAGCCCGCGCCGCTAACAGCGCCAGCCCTTAACGGGCTCCCCGAAGCGTTCGTACAGAAGCTCTATATCCCGCCTGTACATATCCTGCAGGTACTCCCTGAACTTATCGGGCATCGGAGTGTGTTTGGAGCCTTTTGCGAAAACGCGCCCGTATGGAAAGAGCTCCCAGTCCACGTCTCTGCTGACGCCCAGGAACTCGAATATATCGCCGAGAAGCTCTTTAGGCCTTTCGGACAGGTCCTCAAAAAAGCCTATAAAGATCTGCTCGCGCGGGAAAACGCTCAGCCAGTTATCGAGGATTGTCGGGTAGTCGCCCCGTCTCGTGGAATGCGAAGAGTTGAAGTGGGCCACGAACTCCGCCTCACCCACGTCTTCGGAACTTCTTCCGGTATGCCTCACGATCGACATCTGAGCGTTCGACCACGCCCGGTCAACGGGATTACGCAAGATCAGTATGAACTTCACATCCGGCATGAACTCCCGGATGAAGCGTATCCGGCTCAATGGCAGCTGGCTGTAAGCCGGCGTCACCTCCCCTTTCAACATCCCGCGTCCCGGCTCGAACTTCCTGGAATAGTAGTTGAAACCCCTGTAAAGGTACCAGTTAAAGAAGTGGAGTTCCTTGGGGGTGGCAAGGTAGAGCTCGGGATGGGCGCACAGGTTCTCGTGTAGCCACCTCGTTCCGGCCTTCTGCGCGCCGATACCCATAAAGTCGGGCAACGACAGCCCCTCGGTCGAGCGGAGCCCGGAAAGATAGGACCACTCTACGACCGACCTATAGAGGTCGAAAAACTTCCTAATCGGCCTCTGAGTACACTCGGGCAAGGTTCTGGCCATCTTCCTGCCTAATAACCTCTTCATGCGTTCAGCCCCCTCCTTGGGCTAAAGAACACCCTTGCCGTCTCTGGCCTGGTTGTCCCAAAATAGTTAGCTCCGGATATAATACAGGAAAAACAGACTATTATAGAACATTGCCGCTAACGGCTATCAGCTTCCCGTCGGGCTATTTGAAGACCCCGATGGAGCGGTACTTTTCATGGCGCTCCCGGAGGAGGTCCTCCACGGGCTTGGAGCTTAGCTCCCTCAAGGCTTCGGCCAGGGCGGCCTTCAGGTCCTTAAAGACTTTTTGCGGGTTGCGGTGCGCGCCTCCGGTGGGCTCCTCGACTATCGCGTCTATGACGCCGAGCTCCAGGAGGTCCGGGGCGCATAGTTTCAAAGCCTTTGCCGCGGTCTCGGCCTTGCTCCCGTCCTTCCAGAGGATGGCGGCACAGCCCTCGGGCGAGATGACCGAATAGGTCGAGTACTCGAGCATGAGGATCCTGTCGGCCACCCCCAGCGCGAGTGCCCCGCCACTGCCGCCCTCGCCAATAACCGCGCTGACCACGGGCACCCTGAGCCCCGCCATATGCATGAGGTTCGTGGCGATGGCCTCGGCCTGCCCCCTCTCCTCGGCCCCTATGCCGGGGTACGCGCCCGGGGTGTCTATAAGGGTAACTACCGGTTTTTTGAAACGCTCGGCAAGCTTCATCAACCGGAGCGCCTTCCGGTAGCCCTCCGGGTTGGGCATGCCGAAGTTCCTCAAGACCTTC
>JAZGJJ010000011.1 GCA_036482575.1 Thermodesulfobacteriota bacterium | reverse complement strand
AGGTTATGCACGGCGTCCGCAAAGCCGGGCAGGAGGCGTATCGCGGTCCGGAACTCCGATATGGCCTCGTCGGTGCGGCCGAGCTTCAAGTAGACTATCCCGAGGCCGTTATGGGCAGGCGCGAAGTCGGGGTTGAGCCTTATTGGCCTCCCTGTACTCTCTAACGGCATCGTCGGTGCGTCCGAGGTCGTCGTAGGCTATCCCGAGGTTGCTATGGAACTCCGCACTGTCGGGCTTCAGCCTGAGCGCGGCCATGTACTCCGCCGCGGCCTCGTCCACGCGGCCCATTTCCCTGTAGGCGTTCCCGAGGTTAAGGCGTATGTCGGCCTGCGCGGGGTCGATCTTAAGCGCCTCCCTGTACTCCTCCGCGGCCTCCTCCGGGAACCCCATTCCCCTGTAGGCGTTACCGAGGTTAAGGCGGGCGCCTACGGAGCCGGGTTTAAGGTTCAGGGCCTCTATGTACTCGGCCACGGCTTCCTCCGGGCGGCCCATGGCTTTGTATGCGGCCCCGAGGTTACTGTGCGCCTCGGCGTAGCCGGGATATATTCCTATGGCCGCTCTGTACTCTCTAACGGCTTTGTCCATCCGGCCCTGCGTATAGTAGACGTATCCGAGGTTATTGTGGGCCACCTCGTCCCGGGGATTAAGAGCCAACGCCTTCTCGAACTCCGCCACCCCCTCATCCACCCGGTCGCTGCTGAGGTATACATTCCCGAGGTTGGTATGCCCCCTTGAGTTGGCGGGGCCCCTGGCGACTACGTCCTCCCAGAACGTCCGCTCGTTTTCGAATACAAAGTTCCGTTTGTACGTGGCGGCACCGAGGAGTATAAGAACGGCAAGCAGCAGATAGCATGAAGCCGGGAAGAAGGCCCCTTGTACTCCCACCTTTCCGCGGTATGTCCCCCCCGTTTTCCCCATCCCGCTCAGTTCCGCCTCTCCATGTACCTCCTCGCCTCTCCCACGGTGAAGACCGAGCCCGTTACGCATACCGTGCCGTTGCGCCCGGCCTCGGCAAGGGCGGCCCTTACGGCACCGGAAACCCTCTTCCTCGTAACCACCCTGCCCGGATAGTCCCGGAGTTCTTGTTTAAGGGTCCCGGTCCCCGCGGCCCTCTCTATACCGGGGCTCGTGAGGACTACGGTGGAGGCAAGGGGGGAGAGGGTGCCCGTTATCCCCGCTATGTCCTTATCGGCCATAACGCCGAGGACGAGAATCAGCCTCTTGAAGCCGAGTCCTTCGAGGGTCTCCTTCAATGCCAGAGCGGCGGCGGGGTTATGGGCGGAGTCGAGTATCACCGTGGGTCTCCTCCCGGCTACTTCGAACCTTCCGGGCCAGACCGTACGGCCAAGCCCCCTCCTTACGGCCCCCTCGGGTATATCGAAGCCGCGCTCCCTTAGAAGCTCGATCGTCTTTAACGCGCACGCGGCGTTCTTCAACTGGTGGGGACCGGCGAGGTTGAGTGAAAGCCCGTTAAGCCGCAGTTGGCCGCGATAGTCGAAACCACCTGAGGGGGGGGACGAAGCGGAGACGCCGAACTCGCGGCCCATAAGATAGAGCGGCGCGCCTCTCTCCCTTGAGATGCCCTCTATAGACTTGAGCGCGTCCGCCCCCTCCCCCCCCTCTACGGCCGATACGACCGGAACGCCCTCCTTTATTATCCCCGCCTTTTCACGCGCTATATCCTTGAGGCTGCTTCCCAGATGCCGCGTGTGGTCCATTGCCACGTTGGTTATTACGGATACGAGCGGCGTTACGACGTTGGTCGCGTCCCACCTTCCCCCCATGCCCACCTCCAGCACCGCCGCGTCGACCTTTTTCTCCCTGAACCGCTCGAAGGCCATCGCCGTGGTGAACTCGAAGAAGCTCGGCGGCATGATGCCGCCCGACTTGATGGAACCGAGGGCCATCCTGACCGAGGCGGCGGCGCGGACGACCTCTCTATTCGCTACCTCTTCGCCGTCTACCCTTATACGCTCGTTGAACCTTACAAGGTGGGGGGAGGTATAAAGGCCCGTTTTAAAACCGGCCTCCCTCAATACCGCTTCCATCATGGCCGCGGTGGAGCCCTTGCCGTTGGTGCCGCCTACGAGTATGGACGGGTAGGCGGCCTCGGGGGAACCCATCGCTGAAAGGAGCGCCTCGATGCGTTCGAGTCCGGGCTTTATACCGAGGGCTTCGAGCCCGTAGATGTATCGGATGGTCTCGCGATAGGAAGGCATCTGGCAAGTGATGCGGCCGGGAAGAAGGCCCTTTACTCGCTTAAGAGAGAGAGCAGCCTTGAGAGGACGTCCTTCATGTTCTTCCTCTCGACTATTATATCCACCATGCCGTGCTCCAGGAGGTACTCGGACCTCTGGAAGCCTTCCGGCAGCTTCTCTCCTATGGTCTGCTCTATGACCCTCGGGCCGGCGAACCCGATAAGCGCCTTTGGCTCGGCCACTATTATGTCGCCGAGCATGGCGAAGCTGGCGGTGACCCCCCCGGTGGTGGGGTCGGTGAGTACGGATATGTAGGGAAGCCCCTCTTCCTTCAGCCTGCCGACGGCGGTAGAGGTCTTTGCCATCTGCATGAGCGAGAGTATGCCCTCCTGCATCCTGGCCCCCCCCGACGAGGAGAATACGATAACGCCGCACCTCTCGGCGACTGCGCTCTCGACGAGCCTGGCTATCTTCTCCCCGACGACCGAGCCCATGCTCCCGCCCATGAACGAGAACTCGAAGGCCGCGAGCATCACCTTACGGCCGTTTATAAGCCCCTCGCCGGAGACGAGCGCGTCCTTTGCGCCGGTCTTCTTCTGCGTGGCCTTGAGCCTGTCCCTGTAGCGCTTAAGGTCCTTGAAGTCGAGCGCGTCGGTGGCCTCTACCTCCCGGTCGTGCTCAACGAACGTCCCCTCGTCTATGACGGTCCTTATCCTGGCGGCCGCGGAGATCCTGAAGTGGTAGTCGCACTTGGGGCATACCTCGAGGTTCCGCTCGACCTCTTTTTTATATATTATCTCCCCGCAGTGGTCGCACTTGACCCACAGCCCCTGAGGGACCTTTACGGTCTTTCCCTCCCCCTTGCCCGACAGAAAACCCTTTTTAAACCATATCATAGGCTTTTATCCCCGAACGTATACGTCCCACGGTTTTACCACAAATCGGCCCGGCTTTCCATCCTATACGTTCTAACGGAACTTATCCCGTCCTCCATATGTTGTAAAGAAGGTCGTTCGGAAAAAACACGCGGTATGGGCCGCCGCGCGGACCGGTGCGCGGACTAAGGCCGCTTCATGGCGGCCTTTATCCTGCCGACGAACCTACCCACCTTTTGAGGCGCCTTCTTTACGTCCGTAGCGGCTTGAATGACGTTTACGACCGCACTCCCCACGACCACCCCGTCCGCCGAGCGCGAGACCCTGCGGGCCTGTTCGGGCGTGGATATGCCGAAGCCCACGCTCACCGGGAGCTTCGTAAAACGCCTTACCTTCTTTACCGAATCCTCTACGCTCGCCGCCGCCCCGGCCCTCGCCCCGGTCACGCCGGCGACACTGACGTAGTAGATAAAGCCCGAGGCGCTCCGGG
>JAZGJJ010000010.1 GCA_036482575.1 Thermodesulfobacteriota bacterium | reverse complement strand
TCTCTATGGTCAGGTCTATTATGCGGTTATGCTCGTCGTGGCTGAGCGTAGCCGACTCGCCCGTTGTGCCGCAGGGCACGAGCCCGTTGGTCCCACGTTCTATCTGGAATTCGATTAATTTCTTGAGCGCCCCTTCGTCGACCTTTCCGTCCTTAAACGGAGTGACGAGCGCCGTAAATGAACCACTGAACATCCTTCTCCTCCTCGGAAACCGTTATACGTGTTTAAAAGGTTTTTTCCGCATCACGCATCACGCACACGCATCACGGCCCTTTTCCTATATCTCCACCGTGCCTTCAAAGACCTCTTCGGCCGGCCCGGTCATGTAGACGCGGTTTTTCTTCGACGACCAGTGTATCTTGAGATTCCCCCCCCGGAGCCGGACCGTCACGCTGCGGTCGGCAAGGCCGTTTAAGTGGGCCGCCACGGCCGCTGCCGAGGCCCCGGTGCCGCATGCGAGGGTCTCGCCGCTCCCGCGCTCCCAGACGCGCATCTTAAGCCGCTTCCTCGACATGATCTCGACGAACTCGACGTTGGTCCTCTTCGGGAAGAATTTGGCCCGCTCTATTATCGGGCCGAACTCCGTAACGGGAAAGCCGTCCACGTCCTTTACGAATATCACGCAGTGCGGGTTGCCCATCGAGACGCAGGTTATCTTCAGCGTCCTGTCTTTTACCCGAAATGGGCGGCTTATTACCGCCTCGTCCGACCTGACGGGTATGAGCCTGCCCTTGGTGACCGGGCTGCCCATGTCGACCTTTATGAGTTTCCCGGCTTTCTCGGGCCTTATTATCCCGGCGGGTGTCTCTATTTCGAGAGGCGACTTCTTCCTGATCCCCCTCTTCCAGATGTAGCTTGCCAGGCAGCGGATGCCGTTGCCGCACATCTCGACGCGGCCGCCGTCGTTATTGTATATCTCCATCCGGAAGTCGGCACGGCGCGAGCCCTTGAGCAGGATGGCCTGGTCGAAGCCTACGGCGAACCTCCTCCGGGAGAGCTTCTTTACCACCTGTGAGGGGTTTTTTATCGCCCTTCTGCGGCAGTCGATTATGATGAAATCGTTGCCGAGGCCGTGCATCTTCGTGAAGCGCAACTTCATAGTATAATACCCATCCGCGCGGTAACTATCAAGTATAATTACCTTCCTTTTCCCCCCCGGGTTTATTTCCGTTTTTTCCGGGGCCTTATGACCTTCTCTCCCCTTATGAGGTCTTCCACGGTCTCCCGCTTCTTTATTACGAAGAACTCCCGGCCCCTTACCATGACCTCGGCGGCCCTCGGCCGCGAGTTGTAGTTGCCCGACATGGAGAAGCCGTACGCCCCGGCACTCATGACCGCCAGCAGGTCGCCCTGCCTTACGGGGGGGAGCTCTCTATCACGGGCGAGGAAGTCCCCGGACTCGCATATGGGGCCCACGACGTCGGCCGTTACCTTCCTGCCGGGCCTTTTCCCGACGGGCTTTATCTCGTGGTATGAGCCGTAGAGGCTGGGCCTCGAGAGGTCGTTCATGGCCGCGTCCACGACGACGAACCTCTTTGCCGTGCCCTTCTTGGTGTAGAGGACTTTAGTCGCCAGTATTCCCGCGTTCCCGGCGATACTCCTTCCGGGCTCGAATATAAGGGTCACGTCGAGCCCTCGGGTTCCCTTTATAACGGCCTCGCCGTACCTGGAGGGGTGCGCCGGGGCCTCGTCCTTATAGGTTATGCCGAGGCCGCCGCCCATATTGAGGTAGCGTATGTCGATGCCGTCCCGACGGAGGAGCTTTACGAGCGCCTTTGTCTTCTTGAGGGCGTCGGTGAAAGGCGAGAGCTTCGTAATCTGCGAGCCTATGTGGCAGTCCACCCCCACGGCCTCGACGTTCTTCAGGTTCCTCCGGGCGTAGCGGTACTCCCTCACCGCCTCCGCCGTCTCTATCCCGAACTTGTTCTCTTTTAACCCGGTCGAGATGTAGGGGTGCGTTTTCGGGTCCACGTCCGGGTTCACCCTTATGGCGAACCGGGTTTTTTTTCGTAGTTTTTTTGCTATCGAGTCTATCGAGCGCAGCTCCTGCGGGCTCTCGACGTTGAACATGAGGATTTTTTTCTTTATGGCGTACGTTATTTCGTCTTCTCTCTTGCCGACGCCCGAGAAGACGATCTTCGCCGGGTCGGCCCCGGCCTCGACGACCCTGAAGAGCTCCCCGCCCGAGACGATGTCGAACCCCCCCCCTTCGTCGACAAAGG
>JAZGJJ010000009.1 GCA_036482575.1 Thermodesulfobacteriota bacterium | reverse complement strand
ATCCCGATTATAAAGGTGGGTATGGCTATGGCGAGGCTCGGCCACATCCTTTCTCGTATCTCCCGGCCGATGTCGATGTTGTTCCTGTCCGACCTGCCGAAGTCGAACCAGAGGAGCGGGGCGGACTTTTGGAAAAATATGGTCTGCGTTACGATCGAGAAGCCGTCTTCCTTTGTGTTAACGAAGGCCGGGAGGTTGTAGCCGTTATCGCGCTTCCAGTTCTCTATCGCCTCCGGGGTCACGCGCTTCTCGCCGAGGATGGTCCTCGCCATGTCGTCGGGCGTGTTGACGCGGAAGAAGAGGAGGGCCGTCAGGAGGTTCACCCCGATCAGTATCGGCACGGCGTAGAGTATCCTTCTTATGATGTATGAGAGCATCTCTTTTCCTTACTTCCCTTTCTTTCCGAGCCCGAGCCTTCTCCTTATCGACACTATCGCCGGTACGGAGCCTGCCACGAGGACCATGGCGGTTACGGCGATGGGGATGAAGTTGGGCCTGTTCCACTTATGTCTCCGCTCTTCCCTGAGCCCGGTGTCCAGCTTCCTGTACTTAATGGTGTTATTGGCCATGGAGTTGCTCTTGAGGTTTCCCATCCACGAGTGGCTCAAGCTGAAGGCCACGGGGTGGTATCCCCACATCCAGGGCGAGTCTTCCTGCAGGAGTAAGACCATCTCGCGCACTATCCGGAGCCTCTCCGGGGAGTTGTCCATGTTCTCCATCTTCTTGAAGAGGCTGTCGAAGCGCGGGCTCGCGTAGTTCGACGAGTTCTCGCCGTGGTGTTTTACCTTGCCGCTCGGGCCGTGCAGGAGAAAGAAGAAGTTTTCCGGGTCCGGGTAGTCGGCGTTCCAGCCGAGGAAGTAGATCTGTAAATTTCCCTTTTGCATTTTCTCCTGGAAGCGGTTGTAGTCGGTGGTGCGGTTTTCGAGTTGAATGCCGAGGAGCCTGAGCCGTTTTACTATCCAGTGTATCGTGGGTTTCGATTCCGCGCCGGTCCAGGCGTTGTCGAAGTTTATGACGAGCGGGCGGCCTTCTCTGTCGCGGCCTCCGGGGTAGCCGGCCTCGGCAAGGAGTTTTTTCGCCTCGTCTATCGATTTTTTGGTGGGCCTCTGCCGCTCCTCGTCCCAGTCGTAGAGGTACGGGTTCATGCCTTCTTTTCCCTTCAGGTGGCCGAAGATGCCCGGCGGCAGCGGGCTCATGGCAGCGATGCCCCGGCCGTTACTGAATATCTCGATGAACTCCTCCCAGTCGAGTGCGATGGATATGGCCCGGCGGAGTTTTTTCCTCTCCGGCGTGTAGCCGCCTACCGTATCGTCGAGCATGTTGAAGCCCATGTAGTAGGTGGTGGGGCGGACGGAGGTTATGAGTTTTATATCCTTCTCTTTTATGAACTCCGTTATCTCGGCCCTGCCTTCGGCCGACATGTTGACGGCCTGGTCGAAGCTGTCGGAGCTTATGCCCGAGTTGTCGTAGTAGCCCTGGAGGAACTTGTTCCAGCGGGGGATGGCCTCCTTTTCGAGCTTGAAGACTATGCGTTCTATGAAGGGCATGGCCCGGCCCGCGTCTTCCAGGAGGCCTTTCTCTCCGTCGCCCTCCTCTCCGTCTGCGGGGTAGGGCTCGCCGCGGAAGTTAGGGTTACGGGCGAGGACGAGCTCCATGTTTTCGTTAAAGGTCTCCATCATGTAGGCGCCCGTGCCTACGGGGTAGCGGTCGATGCTGATGTTCCGGTCGGCGAGCGGCCCCTGCTTGTAGAAGCGGACGGCCTCCTCGGGTACGGGAGAGAAGAACGGCATGGCCAGCCAGTAGGCGAACTGAGGGTACTTGCGCTTGAGGATGATCTTGAAGGTGTGGTCGTCGATCCGCTCGATGCCGGGGAGCGGGTACTTCTTGTAGTCGAGTATTATGGGGTTCGCCCGCTCGTCGAGCGTCTGGCTGTAGGCCGCCCCGGCTTTTTCTTTCCGCGCGGCACGGGTCTCTTCGAGCTCTTTGGTAAGGGCTACGGCGTACTCGTCGAGCCCGAGGATATAGTCGGTGAGTATCGGAAGGATGGGGCAGTGGAGCTGCGGGTCGGCCATACGCATTATCTCGTAGATGAAGTCGTCGGAGCTGAGCTCCCTGGTGCCGGTTTCGGAAAAATGCTTTATCTGGGTTATGCCCGCGAGGTCGGCTTCGGTGAGCTTCGCGTAGAGGAGGTTGCCGTCGGAAGTTTTCGCGAACGCCGGGTGCGGCTGGTACATGACGCCTTTTTTGACCTTGATCTCGTATGTTGCGCGGTGGACCTTCTCGGGCGACACCTCCTGCGGGAGTCTGTTTCCGCTCTTGTCGAAGTAGGCGGGTACGGGGACGGCCTCGCCCGAGAGCGGGACCAGTTCGTACGGGCGCCGGAGGTAGTGGTACTGCACGAGCGGCTCGTATATCTGGGCGAGGAAGTCGTACTCGCTCGAGAAGTAGGAGCGGGCCGGGTCGAGGTGTTTCGGCGGTTCGTCGAAGGTGGTGTAGAATATCTCCTCGCCCTTCTCGCTCGCGCGATAGGGGTTATTCGGCGTGCACGCCGAGACCACGATTACGAGGACCACCGCGACTATGTATGGGGAATAAGGGCGTTTTTTCAAGCCGTTCACCTTTACCTGATTATCCGGAAGATTTTAGCCGATTGGGGGGGGATTTACAAGTCGAAGGATTTGTGGGGATAAGTCCTTCGAGGGGGGAGTCAGGCGAATACTATCACTTCTTCACACTG
>JAZGJJ010000008.1 GCA_036482575.1 Thermodesulfobacteriota bacterium | reverse complement strand
AGCAGGACGGCGAAGAGCAGCGCGGGAAGAGGAAGAAAGGTTTTTTCCATTCTCATAGCACCTCTCTGGCGCCGCCGGGGTGGAAGCGCACGCCTATCTCGAGGAAGTCCCCCCGTATCCCCTCCGGCAGCGGCGGGAAGGGGGCGGCCTTCTTTACCGCCCTTATGGCCGAGCCGTCGAAGATGCCGTTGCCCGAACTCTTTTCGATCTTCACTTCCTTCAGGTCCCCGTCCCTCCCTATCTTTATGGACACCCACCCCTCAAGCCCCTTTTGCGGCTCTCCCGGATACACCCACATGGACTGTATCCTGGCCCCGACCTCGTTATAGTAGGCCTTGAACTCGAGGTCGAAAAGCTCGCGAGTAACCCTCTGCGAGGGTGTGGGCAGCGGGGTCCTGGCCTCGACCTCCAGGTCGGTGGTCCGGGCGGAGGCGAGCTCTCGCTTCAGCTCCTCGATCCTCTTCCTTATGTCTTCTTCATCGACGACGGACCTCTTTATATCTTCGAGGTCCGCCTTTACCTTTTCGTCCTCGACCCTGCGTTTGCGCTCTATCTCCTCTATGCGTGAGGCGACGAGCGTCTCCGTCTCTTTCTTCTCGACGTCCTTTTCTATCTTGCCTATGGCCGCCGCCACCGAGACCTTGGGCTCGGGCTTGGGGGAGGGCTTCTTAGCCGCTTTTTTCTTTACGACTTTCTTCTTTACGGCAGGCTTCTTCTTTGCCGCCACTGTTTTCTTTACGACCTTTTTTTTCACGGGCTTGGGCTTGAAGAGCGCCGGGTCCACGAGGTTAACGCTGTATACCGGGGTTACGAACACTTTCGGAGGGGTGAGCCTTACGGCGATGAGGCTTAGCGATATAACCACGACGTGGAGCAGGAAGGAGAACTTTACCATCCTTGCAAGGCCCGGCTGTCTCTGGTTCAGTATGCCCTGCAAAGTGACCTCCGCTACCGTCTCCCGGTCGTCGGCTCCGTGGCCATCCCTATATTATAGACGCCGGCCTTGCGTATCTCGCTCATGGCGGCGACGACAAACCCGTAGGGGACCGCCCGGTCGGCCTTAAGCAGGATGGTCTTGTCCTTCCTCTTTTTGTATATGGCCTCGAGTTTTTTCCTGAGCGTGCCTTTTTTGAGCTTTGCGCTGTTAAGGTAGGTGTTGCCCTTTTTGTCGACCGTCACCACCAGCGGCTCCTCCGGGATGGGCAGCCCCGCGGCCTCTACCTTGGGCAGGTTGACCTCGATGCCCTCCTGCATCATGGGCGCGGTCACCATGAAGATGATGAGGAGGACCAGCATGACGTCCACGAGCGGGGTTACGTTTATCTGTGAGAGCACCCTCCTGTCGGCCATTGTTCTCAGTTCTCCATGGGTTCGGGCTCCAGCGCCCCGTGCTTTTGCGCCTGTGTTTTCCTCATCTGTTTTTCTATGACGTTCAGCATGTCGGTCGAGAAGTTGTCCATCTCCACGGACAGGCGGTCTATCCTCGATATTATGTGGTTGTATCCCACGACGGCCGGTATCGCCGCGAAGAGCCCCATGGCCGTGGCCACGAGCGCTTCGGCTATGCCCGGGGCCACCACTGCCAGGCTCGCCGTCCCCATGGCCCCTATGCTGCGGAACGAGTTCATTATCCCCCAGACCGTGCCGAAGAGTCCTATGAACGGGGCCGTGTTGCCCGTGGTCGCGAGGAAGGTTACGGACTTTTCGAGTGAGGTCTTCTCGGCCGAGGCGGTCCTTTTCAGCAGCCGCCCGAGCCGGTCTATCTCTTCCGCGTGTATGTTGGTCCTCCGGTCAACCGGGCCCTCCCGGGCCGCGACCGACTGACCGAGCTCTGCGTGAACGGAGCTAAAGAGTTTGGCAAGGGGGGTGAAGCGGTAGTTCTTGACCACCGAGGCTATCAGCGAAAACTGCCTCTTTTTCCAGAAGAGGTCGTAGAAGAGCGAGGTCTCTTTCTCCACCTTCCGGAGGAGGTTAACCTTGTAGAGTATTATGGCCCAGGAGAGTACGGAGACGACGAGCAGGAGGAGCAGTACGAACTTTACCACCAGTCCGGCGCCCCATATCATACCCCACAGTCCTGTCTGAGTTGCAACGTCCAATAAGTTCCCCCCTCCACGGTAACGGCCACCAATTTATAACTGTACCATCTTTGCCGGTTTCAAGTCAACCACCTGCGCAGGGTACTTGCGCGGCCGGCCTAAAAACACTTGACAACCCCGGTTACGCATGTTACAAAATGAAAGGTTCTATTAGTTGCAAAAGCCGAGGTGCGTCCTTAATTTCCACCCGGGACACTCTAAGGGATGGTCAGGGTTGCGCGTGAGACCGATGCAGTAGGCCTGTTAGATGCAGTAGGCCTGTTAAGTGATGCAGCCGGGCTATTCAGTTGCAGCAGGTTTATGCAGTATCGGTAAATAAAAGTTTTCCGGAGGCACCGTTGACTAAAAAACGCTTCACGATTATTATCTTACCGCCCGAGTCGACCGATAAGCCCAGGCAGTTCCAGTTCCCGGTTTCTTATTATAAGGCCGCCAGGAACTTCCTTATAATACTGGCCCTGGCGCTTTCCTACATCTTTTACGACTACGGCGACAAGGCGTCCAAGGCCCTGGAGCTTGCGAATGTCAAGAAAGAGAACACCGTCCAGAAGATAGAGCTCCAAAAACTTTCGAAGAAAACCGGCGACCTCGAAGCGCAGTTTTCCAAGCTCAAGCTTTTCGACAAGAAACTCCGTATAATAGCGAACCTCGAGAAGCCCAACCAGCCTGAGGACTTGACCGGCATAGGCGGCGGGCTTCCGGAGGGCGAGGCTCTCCCCACACTCGATGGCAAGAGGAACGCGATGACCGACCGTATGCATGCGGAGTTGAGCCAGCTCGAGGCCGTCGCGGACATGCAGGAGGCGAGCTTTACGGAGTTGCAGGTACACCTCATGAAGCAGTCGGCGCTCCTGGCCTCAACGCCCTCCATATGGCCGGCCCGCGGGTGGCTTACCTCCAGCTACGGCAAGAGGATCGACCCCTTTACCGGCCGCCCGCAGAGGCATAAGGGGCTTGACGTGGCCAACAGGGTGGGCACCGAGGTCATAGCCCCCGCCGACGGGATAGTGACCAAGGTCACCAAGACCGCCGCGCTGGGTAAGCTCATCGAGGTAAGCCACGGCTACGGGGTTAAGACGAGGTACGCGCACCTCTCCAAGAGCTACGTCAAGGTCGGCAAGAAGATAAAGAGGGGTGAAAAGATAGCGGCCATAGGCAACACCGGCCGCTCCACCGGCCCACATCTCCACTACGAGGTGCACATAAAGGGGATAGCCGTCAACCCGTACAACTACATCCTTAACTGAGGGGGGTCTAACAGGGGGGGGGCTAACAGGGAGGTCTAACGTAATTGAAATATCCGCCCCGCCGGAAAACCGGCGGGGCTTTTTTGATGGCCCGGCACGGGATCATCCCGTACCGGGATTATCCCGTGCGGTGG
>JAZGJJ010000007.1 GCA_036482575.1 Thermodesulfobacteriota bacterium | reverse complement strand
AGGTGGTGTCGCTCCTCTTGAAAGAGTACGGGAAGCTCCGCCGGGGCTGCGGCCGCGAGGAGCTCCACGCGGCAAAGGAACAGTTAAAGGGCGGCATGCTCATAGGGCTCGAGAGCAGCGACAGCAGGATGATGAAGCTCGCCAGGGACGAGATATACTACGGCCGGACCGTGCCGCTTAAGGAGATAGTCGCCGGAATAGACCGTGTAACGCTCGGGCAGATGAAGGATACCGCCAGCGAGGTGCTCGTTCCGCGCAATGCCACGCTCGTGGCTATAGGCAAGGTTACGAAGAGGAACATACCTGAAGCTCTAAGGAGGGTCATAGGGTGAGGATACTGGTAGTGGAAGACGAAAAGAAGGTGGCGGGCTTTATAAAGAGGGGGCTTGAGCAGGAGGGCTATGCCGTGGACGTAGCGGTCGACGGTCCGGAGGGGGAACAGTACGCCGAGGCCAACACATACGACGCGATAATCCTCGATATAATGCTCCCCGGCAAGAGCGGGCTGGAGGTGCTTAAGGTGTTGAAGGACAAGGACAACCCCGCGGCCGTGCTGCTCCTTACGGCAAGGGACACGGTCGAGGACAGGGTCAAGGGGCTCAATATCGGGGCGGACGACTACCTGACGAAGCCCTTCGCCTTCGAGGAGCTCCTTGCCAGGGTAAGGGCGCTTATGCGAAGGAGCGGGTATGGTCAGGCGGTGCTGGAGTTCGAAGATTTGAGCCTCGATACCTCCACGCGAAAGGCGAACCGGGGCGATAAGGTGGTGGACCTGACGCTTAAGGAGTACGCCCTCCTCGAGTATCTCCTCCGGAACCCCGACCGCGTGCTGTCGAGGACCGTCATAGCCGAGCACGTCTGGGACCAGAGTTTTGACAGCGAGACCAACGTCGTGGACGTGTATATAAACCACTTGAGGAAGAAGGTGGACTCCGACCCGGACGCGAGGCTAATACATACGGTAAGGGGCGTGGGGTACGTACTTAAGAAAGAGTGACGGACCCGCAATGCTTACACGCACCGTAAAGAGCGGGCTCGAGAAGATAGCGGGCCCGGCCAACGTTTCCTTTTCCAGAGAGGACCTTCTCTGCTACTCCTACGACGCGACCGGCGCGTCTCACATGCCGGACGCCGTGGTCTTCCCGGGAGGCGCCGGAGAGATATCCCTTATACTAAAGATGGCCAATGCCGAGGGCTTCCCCGTTACTCCCAGGGGGGCGGGGTCGGGCTTTACCGGCGGGAGTCTGCCCGTCGGCGGCGGGGTGGTCCTCTCGACCGAGAGGATGACCGCTCTGGTCGAAATAGATACGGCCAACTTCACGGCCGTGGTGGAGCCGGGGGTCATAACCGGCGACCTGCAGAAGGAGGTCGAGAAGGTTCAGCTCTTCTACCCCCCCGACCCGACGAGCAAGGGGTTCTCCACCATAGGCGGCAACATAGCCGAATGCGCGGGCGGGCCGAGGGCCTTGAAGTACGGCGTCACCAGGGACTACGTCCTGGGGTTGGAGGTGGTGCTCCCCACCGGCGAGATCGTAAATACGGGGACAAGGACCGCCAAGGGTGTCGTGGGCTACGACATGACGCGCCTTCTGGTAGGCTCCGAGGGCACGCTCGGGGTCGTTACGAAGGCCACGCTAAGACTCATCCCGCTCCCCCAATCGAAAAAGACGCTCGTTGCGCTCTTCCCGCGCCTTGAGGACGCCGCCTCGGCGGTCGCCGGGATTATAGCATCCAAAGTCCTGCCCTCCACCCTCGAGTTGATAGACGCCGCCTCTTTAAGGTGCGTTGAGGACTATACGGGAACGGTGTTTTCTAATGCTGCGGGCGCCATGCTCCTTATAGAGGCCGACGGCATAGAGGAGGCTACCGAGAGGGAGGCGGAGATCATAAAGAAGGTGTGCGCTGAAAACCGGGCCACTGAAGTGAGGTCGGCCAGGGACGGGAAAGAGGTGGACGAGCTATGGAAGGTAAGGAGGGCCCTCTCTCCTTCCCTTTCGAGACTCAAGCCCACGAAGCTCAATGAGGACGTTGTCGTCCCGAGGTCCAAACTCGTGGAGCTCGTAAGGGGCGTGGAGGAGATAGCGAAGAAGAGGGGCGTCATAATAGCGAGCTTCGGGCACGCCGGAGACGGCAACATACACGTTAACGTAATGATAGACAAGAGCGACCCGGTTGAGGCCGAGGCCGGAGAGCGGGCGGTGGAGGATATATTCGAGCTTACCGTCGGCCTTGGCGGCACCATCTCCGGGGAGCACGGCGTGGGCGTCACGAAGGCGCCGTACCTGGGGATGGAGCTTACGCCCGAGCTTATTGACGTCATGAGGCGCATAAAGGATACGCTCGACCCCAACGGCATCCTCAACCCGGGAAAGATATTTAATTCCATTTCTACCGCTGGAAGGCGAGAAGAGGTATGAAGGGGCTTAAGGAATATACTAAGGAGCTTGACGCGTGCGTCAGGTGCGGCGCGTGCAGGAGCGTTTGCCCGACCTTCGGGGTCATTGGGAGGGAGCCGGTAAGCCCCAGGGGAAAGCTCGCCATGATGGAGGCCCGCTCGAAGGGCGAGGAAAGGTTTGGGGAGGCGTACCTGAGCCACATTGGGGCGTGTACGCTCTGCGGGGCGTGTATGGAGAACTGCCCCAAAGGCGTGGACGTGCCGACCTGTGTGCTTGCCGCAAGGGCCGAGGCCATCAGGGAGGGGGACGGCTCCCCGCTGGCGTCCTTTGTCGTAAAGAACCTCCTTAACTCCGAAAGGCTCATGCCCTGGGCCATGAAGGTCGCCGCGAGGCTAAAAGTTTTTTCCCTGGTCCTCAAGTCCTCGACCGTCGAGAGCGGGCTCCTAAGCCGCTTCCCGCTCCCGCTCATAGGCGACGGCAGGCTCATCCCAAAACTCCCGGAGACGTTCTTCCTCGACAGCCCCGAGGTGAGTTCACTCTCGGAGGCCGGGGGAAAAAAAGACGGGGTACCCACGGTCGGTTTCTTCGCGGGCTGCGGGGTAAACTATCTGCTGCCGGGTATAGGGGAGGCAACGCTCAGGGTCCTTAAAAAGGCCGGGGCAAAGGCCGTGGTGCCGTCCGGGCAGATATGCTGCGGCATGCCCGCGCTTTCGATGGGGGACGTGGAGACGGCTAAGAGCCTTGCGCTTAAAAATATCGAGGCCTTCGAGGACGAAGGGCTCGACTATATAACCACCTCTTGTGCCACGTGCACCCACGCGTTAAAGAGTGTCTTCATGAAGGTGCTCGCCGACGAGGGGCCGGAGATGAGAGAGAGGGTGGAAAAGTTTTCCTCACGGGTCCGCGACATAACCGAGCTTCTCGCCGGCGAGCTGTCGTACAATGGTGGAGGGGAGGGCTCTCTTCCGAGAGGTACGCCCGTCACCTACCACGACCCCTGCCACCTCGGCAGGTTCCAGGGGATAAGAGAAGAGCCGAGGGCGCTCCTGGAGGGGGCTGGATTCGCACTTGCCGAGATGGAGGGCCCTTCCGAATGCTGCGGGCTCGGCGGCGGCCTGGCCTTCTCGGACTACGATACGTCGAGCGAGATAGCCGGGAAGAAGGCCGAGTCCATACGCGCGACCGGGGCCCCGGTGGTCGCAACGGCCTGTCCGGGCTGCATAGTCCAGATAAAGGACGGGCTCCACCGCTCGGGGGTAGAGGCGAGGGTGGCCCACGTGGTAGAGCTCCTATGACCTCCTTTATCTTCTGCATACACAACCACCAGCCGGTGGGCAACTTCCCTCACGTCCTCGACGACGCGTATGGAAGGGCCTACCTCCCGTTCCTCGAAGAGCTTTCAAAGCATCCCGCGATAAAAATTTCCCTCCATACCTCCGGCTTTCTCCTCGACTGGTTCGCGGACGAGCATCCGGAGTATATCGAGATGCTCGGCGCTATGGTCGATAGGGGACAGGTCGAGATAATGGGAGGGGGCTACTACGAGCCCATACTCTCCATAATACCCCCGGCCGACAGGGTGGGGCAGATAACCTCCTTCTCCGACAGGATCGAAAAACTCTTCGGCACGAGGCCCCGAGGGATATGGCTCGCCGAGAGGGTCTGGGACCCGACCCTTCCGTCCTTCCTTAAGGAAGCCGGCGTCGAGTACGTCGTGGTGGACGACTACCACTTCATAAAGTCCGGCCTCAAGCCGGACGAGCTCGGCGGCTACTACGTTACCGAGGACCAGGGCGCCCCGGTAAAGGTCTTTCCCGGGAGCGAGAGGCTCAGGTACCTGATACCGTTCGAGCCGGTCGATAGCTTCGAGGGGTATCTCAAGGGTTTTTCCACGGGGAAGAAGGGCCGCGCCGCCATATTCGCCGACGACGGAGAGAAGTTCGGCGTATGGCCCGGTACGGCCAAATGGGTCTATAAGGAGCGCTGGCTTGGAAAATTCCTTGAGAAGATCGAGGGCTCGGACGGGTGGCTCACGCCGCGCACCTTCTCGGAGTATATGGATATGGAAGGGCCGCTCGGGAGGGTCTACCTTCCCACCACCTCCTATATGGAGATGGGCGGCTGGGCCTTGCCGCCCGATGCCTCGGCCGACTACGCGGCCCTCACTGAAGAGCTTAAGGCATGGGAAGATGGAGAGAGGGTCAAGAGGTTCCTCCACGGCGGGGCGTGGCGGAACTTCCTCGCCAAGTACCCCGAGGCCGACTGGATGCATAAGAGGATGCTCGGCGCGAGCCGGGCCGTGGCGGCGGCAGCCGCAGGCCGGAAGCGGAAAGGCGCCGGGGAGGCGCTCCGCCGTCTATACATGTCACAGTGCAACGACGCCTACTGGCACGGGGTCTTCGGAGGACTCTATCTGCCTCACCTTCGGACCGCCGTATACGAGAACCTGATAAAGGCCGAAAATGCCGTGGGCATAAAGCCGTCCGTGGAGAGCCGCGACCTCGATGCCGACACCTTCGACGAGGTCGTCGTGAGGACCGAAAAGCTATCCCTCTTCCTGAGCCCGGAGCGCGGCGGCACGCTCGTCGAACTCGACTGGAACCCCGGGGCCGTAAATCTCTTCAACACGTTTTCGAGATGGAGGGAAGGCTACCATGAGAAGCTCAAGGAGGCCGTCTTCGAAAAGGAAAGGGGTGGAGGGGTTGGTAAAAGCATCCACGACAGCACGCCGCTTAAGGAAAAGGGGCTCGACAGGTACTTGAAGTTCGACCGCTTAAGGAGGAGTTCGCTGAGGGACCACTTCCTCGGAGACGATGAGACCGTCGAGGCCTTCCGGTCCTCCGAGTATACCGACCTCGGGGACTTTTCCAACGGGAGTTACGCCGTAGAGATTAAAGGCAAGGGGGTCGTGCTTTCGAGGGGAGGAGTAGTCGGCGGCGAGGGGATAGTCGTGAGAAAAGAGATCGTCGCGGGCCCGTCCACCTTTTCCGTTACCTACCGGGTAGAGAACGCGGCCAGCGGCCCGGTCAAAGCAAGGCTCGCCGTGGAGCTGAACCTCTGCCTGCCGGGCTGCAACGGCCCGGCCTGTTCGTTAAGTATAGGAGGCCACACCGTCGGCCTTGACGCTTCCGGAGAGGCAGGCGGGGTTGAAGCAGTGGAGCTAACCGACCGGTTTGCCGGGGTCAAGGTCGGTTTCAGCTTCAAAGGGCCCGTAACGCTCTGGCACTTCCCCGTGGAGACGGTCTCGCTCTCCGAGGCCGGCTTCGAGAGGAACTACCAGGGCACGTGCCTGGTCTTTTTGAAACCTTTCAGCCTCGGAGCTGGCGAGGGGATGGACTTTGCTTTTACCGTGGCAATAGGGGCCGTATAAGTGGTAGCATACGGCAGGGTGTCGATACCTTATTACAGGAGGGGACGATGGCGGATATTTTAAGTGATGATCTCGTCCGGAAGGTTAAGGCCGTAAAACTCCTGATCCTCGACGTGGACGGCGTTTTGACCGACGGCAGGATCAGCTATACGGAGCAGGGGGACGAGATAAAGAGCTTCCATGCCCACGACGGCCACGGGATAAAGTTTTTGGTAAAGGCCGGGATCGAGTGCGCGATTATAACCGTCAGGAGCTCAGGCATAGTCAAGCGCAGGGCCGGAGAGCTAGGCATAAAGTTCGTCTATCAGGGAGTGGAAAACAAGGATGATGCGTTCGAGGAGATACTCGGCAAGCTCGGTATCACTCCCCCTGAGGCGGCCTACATAGGGGACGACCTTCCCGACCTCCCGGTCCTTACACGGGTGGGCTTTTCCGCCTCGGTGAGCGACGCGGTAGGCGAGGTGCGGGCCAGGGCCGACTATGTGACCGAAAGGCCGGGTGGCCGGGGGGCGGTACGGGAGGTGGCGGAGCTTATCCTCCGGACTCAGGGGAAGTGGGACCAGTTGGTAAGCGGCCATTCACGGTAAGGGGGGTAGGGGGAAAGCCCTTTACACCCCCCGAGCCCGGTGGTATAATTTCACTTGGGCATAGTTCTTGCTACGCTTGCCCGTAATGGACTGAAGTGGTCCGTTTTGACTGCATATGGGGCTCCTCAGAGCCCCATAATTGTCACTCTATTTCCCCCCCGCCCCCCGCCCAGGTGGGTCGTCGGGAACGGGCTTATTTTTTATGCTATGAAGCGCAGAACGAGGATACTCCTTTTCGGGTTCGTCATAGTCTCTGTGGCCGGTCTGGCCGTCGCGGTACTTATGAACGCGAAGGTCAATAAGGCCATGGAACTCGCCTCCATGGCCGCACAGGTCGCCTCTCTCGAGGCCGGCGGCGGCATGGACGAGATCCGCTACTACGGCACCAAGGACGGCGTGACGGAGTGGGAGATGGAGGCCGACTCCGCCACCCGTCTCGCCGACGAGGACTTAACGGTCTTCGAAAACGTCCGGTTCATCTTCTATTCGAAGGACGGGGGCACCTATACCCTTACCGGAAAAGAGGGTAGGTACAGCGAAAAGAACGAGCGGATAGAGATAACGGGCGCGGTGAAGGTGGTCTCCGATGACGGGTACAGCCTCCTGACCGAAAGGCTTGACTACTCGACCCGTTCCAGGGAGGCGACTTCGGAGGTGGAGGTCGAACTGCTCTCCAGGGGCATGAAGATTACCGGCGTGGGTTTCAGGATGAACGTCGAAGGGGGGGGCTTTTCGGTGCTCCGGGACGTAAAGACGGTACTTAGCGATGTTTCTATTTAAAGGGAGGCAATGCGGCGGATACGCCGCCAGGGGTTTTTTTCCATTTTTTCCATTTTTTCCATTTTCCCCGTTTTTCCCCCTGGCCGTGGCTGTACTTTTATCGTCCGCACAGAGTACTGTGGCCGCGGAAGAAGCGAAGGAAATGAAGCTTGACTCCCCCGTCGTCATAACCTCCGACACGATGGAGGCCGATACCTCGGGAAAGGTCGTGGTCTTCAGGGGGGACGTGGCCGCGAAGGGGGACTTCGTCTTATGCTCGGACGAGTTGACCATGCACTATAGCGACAAGGACGAAGTGAGAGAGATAGTGGCCACGGGGAACGTCTTGATAGTCAGTGGAAACAAAACCGCCACGGCCACGAAGGCCGTATACGAGAGGGCGGGAAGGACCGTCGTACTTACGGGCCGTCCGGTGGTCCGGCAGTGCGCGGATACCGTTACGGGGGCCAGGATAACCATAAACCTCGAAGACGATAGTTCGGTCGTGGAGAGCAGCAAAGGCGGCAGGGTAAGGGCCGTGATAATGCCCGAGAAGGACTGCCCGGAAGAGGCGGCGGGGGCGGCGGGGACGGAGAGCGATAAGAGTGGAGAGGATATCTGCAGAGGGGCTCGCTAAATCCTTCCGCACGAGGAAGGTGGTCGACGGCGTATCCCTCTCGGTAGGGCCCGGAGAGGTCGTGGGGCTCCTGGGGCCGAACGGGGCCGGCAAGACCACCACTTTCTATATGATAGTGGGGCTCGTGAGCCCGGACGGGGGCGTGGTACGGGCGGGGGATGAGGACATAACCGCCATGCCCATGTACGAGAGGGCCAGGCGAGGCATAGGCTATCTCCCGCAGGAACCATCGGTCTTCAGGAAACTGACGGTCGAGGAGAACGTAAGGGCCATAGTTGAGACCCTCGGCCTCCCGGACGCGGAGGTGAGGGAGAGGACGAACGTCCACCTCGAAGAACTCGGGGTGGCGCGTCTGGCAGGGGTCCGTGCCTACCAGCTCTCCGGAGGGGAGAGGAGGAGGGTGGAGATAGCCAGGGCCATGGTCACCTCCCCGAACTTCCTCCTCCTCGACGAGCCGTTCTCGGGCATAGATCCGATAACCGTCGGGGACGTGCAGGACATAGTGGTGGAGTTGAAGGAAAAGGGGATGGGCATACTCGTGACCGACCACAACGTGGGCGCCACGCTCGGCATATGCGACAGGGCTTATATAATAGACGGCGGCAGGATACTGGCCGACGGCACGCCGGACGAGATAGTGGATAACGGACAGGTCAGGGAGGTGTACCTGGGCGACAGGTTCAAGCTGTAATAAACCCGTGATGCGGGAATAAACCCGTGATGCGTGTGCGTGATGCGTTATACGTAAAAGACTTTTTCTTTCCGCATCACGTATAACGTACACGCATAACGGCACTTAAAATGGGATACGAACTCAAACAGGAACTGAGACTCAGCCAGAAACTCCTTATGACCCCGCAGCTGCGGATGGCCATAAAGATGCTTCAGCTTTCAAGGCTGGAACTCGAAGCGCTCGTGTCCGAGGAGCTCCAGAGCAACCCGGTCCTCGAAGAGGCAGGCCCGTCAGAAGGAGAAGGGGGGGAAGGGGAGGACGCCGCTAAGGAGCAGATGGGGTCGGAGGGGGTTGGGGGGGTCGAGGGGGGCGAGGGGGCGCCGGAGCCCGCCCAGGAGCAATCGGTGCCGGAGATGGACTGGGAGGCGTATCTCGAAGACTCTGAAAACCGCAGCCTGCCGGGGACGAGCTTTAGCGGCGGCAGAGAGGATGACAACTACCTGGAGAACATATCACGCCCCGGCGGCAGCCTCGAAGAGCACCTTCTCTTGCAACTGAAACTTTCAGACCTTAGCGAAGAGGAGATAAAGGCGGGCGAGTTTATAATCGGAAATATAGACGAGAGTGGCTACCTGAGGGTGGTCGATAAGGAGGGTATGGGCGAGGAGGAGCACGAGGCCGCCACCGTAAACGAGATAGCCTCCCAAACCACCCTCCCGGTCGAGGACACGGCGAGGGTGCTCGAGGCCGTACGCGGCTTCGACCCGGCGGGGGTGGGGGCCGTAAGCACCGTCCAGTGCCTGCTCTTTCAGGCCAGGCGCCTGCCGGTGAGGGATACGGTCGTCGAGGGGATAATCTCCGGCCACCTCCGGCAGCTTGCTAACAGGAACTATAAGGCCATCGCCAGGGAGATGGGCATATCGATCGACGAGGTGGTCGAGGGGACGAGGATGATAACCGGGTCGCTCAACCCCGCGCCCGGCGCCGGCTTCGGCGTCGACGAGTCGCGGACTATAATCCCGGACGTCTATATACAGAAGGTCGGCGACGAATACGTGGTGACGCTTAACGAGGACGGCATGCCGAAGCTGAAGATAAGCGGGTACTACAGGAAGGTGATCAAGGGAGGCGACGGCGTGTCGCGGGCGGACAAGGGCTACATACGGGACAGGCTCCGCTCCGCCGCGTGGCTCATAAAGAGCGTCTATCAGAGACAGAGGACCATATGCAGGGTCGCGGAGAGTATCGTAAAGTTCCAGAGGGAGTTCCTCGACAAGGGGTTGGAGCACCTGAAGCCCATCGTCCTGAAGGACGTCGCCGAGGATATCGGGATGCACGAGTCCACGATAAGCCGCGTTACCTCCAACAAGTACGCGCACACCCCGAGAGGCATATTCGAGCTCAAGTACTTCTTTTCCACGGGGATGAGCCGTGCCGACGGGAGCGATACCACGGCCGAATACGTAAAGGAGAAGCTCAAGGACATAATAGGGGCGGAGGACTCAAGGAGCCCGTCGAGCGACCGGAAGGTAGCCGACCTCCTGAAGGAGGCCGGCATCGTCCTGGCAAGGAGGACCGTAACCAAGTACAGGGAAGAGATGGGGATTCTCCCGGCCGGCAAGAGGAAGAGTCCGTTTTGATTCTAATAACGTAAAAAATCGGAGGAGAAAGATGCAGGTCACCTTTACTTTCAGGCACATCGGTTCGTCGGACGCAATAAAGGAGTACGCAGAGGAGAAGACCGAAAGGATACGGAAGTACCTCGCCGATCCTATCGAGGTCCACTGGGTGCTGAGCGTGGAGAAGATAAGGCATATCGCGGAGGTGACAGTGGTCGCCAAGAACCTTACCGTGAAGGCGCAGGAAGAGACCCAGGAGATGTATTCGGCGATAGATAAGGTCATCGACAAGATCGAGAAGCAGGTCAGGAAGCACAAGGAAAAGGTGAAGGGTCACAAGGGCGCGGGTGCAAGGGGCGGCGAGCCCGAGGGCGCTTTGGAGGAGGGTCCGCCAAGGATCGTTAAGACCGAGAACGTCTTCCTCAAGCCCATGTCCGTCGAGGAGGCGACAATGCAGATGGAGGTCGTGAAGAAGGACTTCCTGGTCTTTACCGACGCGGCGACGAGCAACGTAAACGTCCTCTACAGACGCGGGGACGGCGGCCTCGGCCTCATAGAGACGCGTGTGAGGTAGCCACATGACGCCCGAGAATGTTCAGCCGCGGGGGAGGGGGGGGAGGACGATGAGACTTACCGACGTCCTGAGCCGCGACAACGTAATCTCCGACCTGGGGGCCTCCGAGAAGCGCGAACTCCTTGATGAGATGGCGTCGGACCTCTGTGAGAGGGTGGGGGGGCTCGACAGGGAAAAACTCCTTGAGATGCTCCTTGAAAGGGAGAAGCTCGGCAGCACGGGTATAGGCCACGGCGTGGCCATCCCGCACGGCAAGATAAAGGGGATAGAGGAGGTGCTGGTCGCTTTCGGCAGGAGCAGGAAGGGGGTCGACTTCAACTCCATGGACGATAAGCCCGTACACCTCTTTTTCATGATAGTCGCCCCGGAGAACTCCACTGCGGTCCACTTGAAGGTACTCGCGAGCATCTCAAGGCTTCTGCGGGACAGCGGTTTCAGGAAGAGGCTTATAAAGGCGTCTTCCGGGGAAGAGATATACCGGATAATAGCCGAGGAGGACGAGAGGCTCAACTCTGCCGTCCGCATCAGGCACTAAAAAGGAGAGGTGGAGCGCCGACCTGCGTCCTCCACCACTGAGGTGTTCATGCCCATAACCGTAAAAGAACTCCTTGACGAGAGGTCGTTGGCCCTGAAAGCCGATACCGGCCGGGTCGGGCTCTCAAAGGAGATTTCCACGCCCCGCATACAGAAGCCGGGCCTCCTCCTGACCGGGCTGCTTGAGGAACTCCACCCGGACAGGGTGCAGATATTCGGGGCCGCGGAGATAGGGTACCTTACCAGCCTCGATCAGGACGGGCGCGCGCTCTCGCTCAAGATACTCGAAGAAGCCGAGATAGCGGCGATTATAGTAACGCGCGGCATAGAGGCCCCCGACTTTCTCCTGGACCTTACCAGGCGAAAACAGATCCCGGTCCTATCCACCCAGCTCACCTCGTCCATACTGATAGAGAGGCTTATACGCTTCCTCGAGGACAGGCTCGCCCCCACCACCACGATGCACGGCGTGCTCGCGGACGTGCTGGGCATAGGCACGCTAATCCTCGGCAAGAGCGGCATAGGGAAGAGCGAGTGCGCGCTCGACCTGGTCTCCAGGGGCTACAGGCTCGTCGCCGACGACGCGGTGATAGTAAAGAGGCTTTCCACCGCTACCCTTTTCGGCAGCTCCTCGGGCATTACACGTTATCATATGGAAGTAAGGGGGGTGGGCATAATTAACGTCAAGGACCTCTTCGGCATAACGGCCATAAGGGAGAGAAAGCAGATGGACCTTGTCGTGGAGCTTGTGGACTGGGACCCGAAGGGCGATTACGAGAGGCTGGGGTTCGAGGATAAGACCCGCGATATCCTGGGCGTGGACCTCCCGTACTTTCAGATACCGGTAAGCCCGGGCAGGAGCGTGGCCACGATCGTGGAGGTGGCCGCCAGGAACCAGGTCTTGAAGATTATGGGGTACCGCCCGGGCACCGAACTGGAAAAGCGGCTCCGGGCCAAGTTGCATGACCCGGAAAAGACGGGGGGTTCAAGGAGACCTTAATGGAGGTATCGTGGTAGGAGGGGTGATATTAGCGCACGGGGCCGTGGCCGAGAGCATAGCCGGGGCCGCCGCGGCCATAGCCGGGGAGGCGGACGGGCTCCGTACCGTCTCGCTCGAGGAAGGGGATACCGGCGATACGGTAAAGAAGAAGCTGGTCGCCGCCGTTAGTGATGTGGACGGGGGTGACGGCGTAATGGTCTTTACCGATATGTTCGGCGGCACCACGACCAACGTGGCGCTGAGTCTCCTCAGGCAGGGGAAAGTCGAGGTGATGACGGGCGTTAACCTGCCGGTCATACTCAAATTCCTGAGCCACAGGGAGAAGCTCGCCTTCCCGGATCTGGTCCTCCATTTAAAGGAGCACGGCAGGGAGAGCATCGTGCTCGCGGGCGACATACTTAAAGCGGGAAAATAGGGTCAAAGGGGTCGAGTATGTCGGTTGAAAAAACACTTACCATAAAGAACAGGCTAGGTCTCCACGCCAGGGCCGCCTCACGCTTCGTGCAGACCACCAATAAGTTCACCGCGGATGTGTTCGTCTCAAAGGACGGCCAGGAGGTGGACGGCAAGAGCATCATGGGACTTCTGATACTGGCCGCGCCCGAGGGCAGCGAGATAGAGGTAAGGGTCTCGGGGGAGGACGCGGAGGCGGCCATCGCGGCTATAGAGGAGCTTATAGACAGGCGCTTCGATGAGGAGGAGTAACGGGTAATGACCGACGATTCAAAAGAGGTCTCCCTTTTAAGGGGCATAGGGGTCTCCTCGGGGATAGTCATAGGCAAGGCCTACCGTATCGACAAGGGCATGGCCGAGTCCACCTACTATTGCCACCTCGACCCCTCGGACACGGACGCCGAGATAAAGAGGTTCAGGGACGCGCTCAAGCAATCGAGAGAGCAGCTTCAGCGCATAAAGAGGAAGCTTGCCGTCGAGGGTAAGGTAAGGGAGCACATCCGCATAATCGACGCCCACTTGATGATCTTGAAGGACCGGATGCTCATCAAGGACACCATAGACGTGATAAAGGGCCAGAGGGCGAACGCCGAGTGGGCGCTCAGGACCGTCTTGAAGGAGATAAAGGACACCTTCGACAAGATGGACGACGAGTATCTGCGCGAGAGGGGCTCGGACATCGAGCATATAGTGGACAGGGTGCTGGTGAATCTCTCGGGCAGGAAAGAGGCGACCATGTCCGACATAAAGGAGCCCGTGGTGGTGGTTGCCCACGACCTCTCCCCGACCGATACCGCGCAGATGGCGGGCAGTAAGGTGCTCGCCTTCCTCACCGACATAGGCGGCAGGACGTCGCATACCTCCATCGTGGCGAGGTCCCTTGAGATACCGGCCGTGGTGGGCCTCGAAAACGTCACCCGCAAGGTCGAGACCGGGGATACGGTCGTCGTGGACGGCATGACGGGGGCGGTTATAATAAACCCCTCCAAGAGCGTTATAAAGGTATACGAAAGGCGCAGGGAGCGGTACGAGAGCTACGGCAGGGCGCTCCTGCACTATAAGGACCTGCCCGCCGAGACGACCGACGGCCACAGGATATCGCTTACCGGCAATATGGAGATGACCGAGGAGGTAAGCTCGCTCGTCGACCACGGGGCCGAGGGGATAGGGCTCTACAGGAGCGAGTTTCTCTACCTGAACCGCCGCGACCTCCCAGGCGAGGAGGAGCACCTTCGCGCCTACAAGAGGGTGCTTAAGAAGGTGGCCCCCAACCCCGTGGTGATCCGGACGCTGGACGTGGGAGGCGACAAGCTCCTCTCTCACGGGGAGCCCGTGGAGGAGGCGAACCCGGCGATGGGGCTTCGGGCCATTAGATTTACGCTTAAGAGGACCGATATCTTCAAGACCCAGCTGAGGGCGGTGCTCCGCGCAAGTGCCTCGGGCAAGATAAGGGTGCTCTTCCCCATGCTCTCCGGGGTGGAGGAACTTCGTAGGGCCAAGGCGCTCCTGGAGGAGGCCAAGGAGGAACTCAAGCGGGAGAAGAAGCCCTTCGACCCCGATATCGAGGTCGGGGCCATGATAGAGGTCCCCTCCGCCGCGCTAATAGCTGACATAATGGCAAAGGAGGCGGACTTTTTTTCCATAGGCACTAACGACCTCCTCCAGTACTCGCTTGCCATCGACAGGGTGAACGAGCATGTCGCCTATCTTTACGAGCCGCTTCACCCGGGCGTACTGAGGATCATAAAGAGCGTGGCGGACGCCGCCCAGGCCCAGGGCATCCCCGTGGGCGTGTGTGGGGAGATGGCCGGAGAGCCCGAGCATGCCCTCATATTCCTGGGAATGGGCATCGACCAGCTCAGCATGAACGCCTTCTCGCTCTTGAGGGTGAAGAGGCTCATCCGTTCGGTAAGCTTCTCCGAGGCCAGGGAGATAAGCATGAAAGTGCTCGAGTTCTCCACGGCGAAGGAGGTGGAGAACTACGTGAGCGCCAGGCTTTCGGAGTTCTACAGGGAGGAGTTCTCGAACTGACCCCGCCGGTCCATCGCCCGTCCGTCCCCTCTCCCCCTCTCCCCCCCCTCCGGCTAAAGCCGCTCCGGCCGCTTATGGTTTCGAGGGAACTTTTCGGGGAGGGAAGGTGGAAATCGGAAATAAATTGACAATTCGCCGAAAAGGTTTGATAATCAGAAGTTCTATGCACAAAACAAAGAGATAAGGAGACTGTGGAGATGCGCGAATACCTGTTTACATCTGAATCGGTTACCGAGGGGCATCCGGACAAGGTGTCGGACCAGATCTCGGACGCCATACTGGACGCCCTCTTGACGGATGACCCGAAGAGCAGAGTCGCGTGTGAGACGCTTGTCACCACGGGGCTCGCGATGGTGGCCGGGGAGATAACCACAAACGCCGTAGTAGACTACCAGGACGTGGTCAGGGAGACCATAAAGGGTATCGGCTATACCGGCTCGGACATGGGCTTCGACTGGCGCACCTGCGCGGTCCTGGTAGCCCTGGACAGGCAGTCCCCGGACATAGCCATGGGCGTGGACGCCGGAGAGAAGAAGGAGCAGGGCGCCGGAGACCAGGGGCTTATGTTCGGCTATGCCTGCGACCATACCCCGGAGTTCATGCCGCTCCCCATAGTGCTGGCCCACAGGATAACCATGGGGCTTGCCGAGGCGAGGAAGAGGGGGACGCTCGACTTTCTGAGACCGGACGGCAAGAGTCAGGTCACGGTACGGTACCGCGACGGCAGGCCGGTAGGCGTGGATACGGTGGTCGTCTCCAGCCAGCACTCCCCGGACGTGTCGGACGATACACTCAGAGAGGGCATAATAGAGGAGGTCGTAAAGAAGGCGGTGGCCCCCGGCTTGCTGACCCCCGAGACCGTATATCACGTAAACCCGACGGGCAAGTTCGTGGTGGGCGGCCCCCACGGCGACTGCGGCCTTACCGGCCGGAAGATTATCGTGGACACCTACGGCGGCCACGGGAGCCACGGAGGCGGGGCGTTTTCCGGCAAGGACCCCTCCAAGGTGGACCGGAGCGCGTCCTACATGGCAAGGTACATAGCGAAGAACGTGGTCGCCGCCGGGCTCGCCGCCGAATGCGAGGTGCAGCTCGCATATGCCATAGGCGTGGCCGACCCGGTAAGCGTTATGGTGGACACGTCCGGCACCGAGAAAGTGCCCACCGAGAAGATAGAGGCCCTTATAAAGGAGCGGTTTCGGCTAAAACCCGCCGAGATAATCGAGGACCTGGACCTCTTGAGGCCCATATACCGGAAGACCGCCGCTTACGGCCACTTCGGAAGGAACGAGCCCGAGTTCAAGTGGGAGCTGACCGATAAGGCCGGGGAGCTCGTGGAGGCGGCCGGCCTTTGACCGTTTCCGGGCCCCGCAGGCATCGCATGGCCGGTATTGCATAGTAAGGTAGTGCGCCGGGAGTTTTTCTGAACCATAAAAAATATTCGACAGGGAGGAAAGATGGACCACCACGTAAAGGACAAATCTCTCAGCTCCAAGGGAAAAAAGAGGATAGAGTGGGCGGAAAAGGACATGCCCGTCTTGAGACGCATAAGGGACGGATTTTCGAAGAAGAAGCCGCTAAAGGGCGTAAAGATATCGGCCTGTTTGCACGTCACCACCGAGACCGCGGTCCTTGCCATAACGCTTAAGGAGGGCGGGGCGAAGGTGATGCTCTGCGCCTCGAACCCCCTTAGCACCCAGGACGACGTCGCGGCTTCGCTCGTCAAGGACTATAAGATCCCCGTCTTCGCCATAAAGGGGGAGGACAACAAGACCTACTACAGGCACCTGAACGCCGTGCTGGATTTCAGGCCGTCCATAACGATGGACGACGGCGCGGACCTGGTCTCGATGCTCCACACCAAGAAGAAGGCTTTAGCCGATGGGATCCTGGGCTCCACCGAGGAGACCACGACCGGGGTAATAAGGCTCAAGGCGCTTGCGGCCCAGAACCTCTTGAAGTTCCCGGTCATAGCCGTTAACGACGCGGCCACCAAGCACTTCTTCGACAACCGCTACGGGACCGGCCAGTCAACGGTGGACGGTATCGTAAGGGCGACGAACAGGCTCCTCGCCGGCTCCACCTTCGTCGTCTGCGGCTACGGCTGGTGCGGCAAGGGGCTGTCGATGAGGGCCTCCGGGATGGGCGCGAACGTTATCGTGGTCGAGGTAGACCCGCTTAAGGCGCTCGAGGCCGTGATGGACGGCTACCGGGTGATGCCGGGTAAGGAGGCCGCCATGCTCGGGGAC
>JAZGJJ010000006.1 GCA_036482575.1 Thermodesulfobacteriota bacterium | reverse complement strand
GGGGTGGTGTCCTTGGGGGCTGTGGGGGGGGGGGGTGGGGGGGGACAGGAAAAGCTTTTCTGACCGGGAAGGGGAGTGAGTCTGCGTGGGACGAATACTCGTACATATCTGCTGCGGCCCCTGTGCCATATATCCCGTTAAAGAAATCTTGAAGGGCAAGCTCGAGGTCTGGGGCTACTTCTTCAACCCGAACATACATCCCCGCGAAGAGTTCCGGAAGAGGCTCGATGCCGTAAGGACCCTTGCCGAGAAGATGTCTCTCCCCGTAATCTGTAACGACGAGTACAGCCCCGAGCTCTTTTTCAGGTCCATCCCCGGGCCGCGCAAGCACGAAACCCCGAGGGCCGAACGGTGCGCGCGATGTTATTCGCTCCGTCTCGATAGGACCGCCGACGCCGCCAGGAAAAGGGGCTTCGACTTCTTCTCCTCCTCGCTCCTATACAGCAAGTACCAGGACCATGAAACCATCATAAGCGCGGGGCTCGATATGGAGCATAAGTACGGCGTACCGTTTTACTATGACGACTTCCGTCCGGGCTGGAAGGAAGGTATAACGCATTCCAGGGAGATGGGGCTTTACAGGCAGAACTACTGCGGATGCGTCTACAGCAAGAAGGAACGGGGCCTTTTTTAAGCGGCGCCGTCAGTCGACACCATGCACGCGAAGAACTTTTCCATCGAGATAAGCTCGAACACACCCACCCGCAAACAACCCGTCGAGATCGTGGAGAGGAAGGGCACGGGCCACCCCGACTACATATGCGACGCCGTCATGGAGGAGATAAGCGTTGCCTTGAGCCGCGAATACGTAAGGCGTTTCGGAGAGGTGCTTCATCATAATATCGATAAGGGGCTCCTGGTGGCCGGGCAGGTCGAGAAGGCTTTCGGCAGGGGCAGGGTCCTGAAACCCATGGAGCTTATCGTCGGCGACAGGGCCGCCTCCGGGGTGGGGAGGAAAAAAATGCCCGTGGCCGATATAGCGCGGGAGACGGCAAAGAGGTGGTTCGGGGAGAACCTCAGGGGGGTCGACCCGGGGAAAAGGCACCTCGACGTAAGGGTCGTGCTCCAGCCCGGTAGTGCCGAGCTTGCCGGAATATTCGAGAGGAAGGGAAAGGTCAGGGTGGCCAACGACACGAGTGCCGCGGTCGGGTACGCACCCTTTACCCCCACCGAGAGGGCCGTATTCGATACCGAGCGCTTCCTCAACTCCACTTCTTTCAAGGCCGAGTTCCCGGATACGGGAGAAGACGTGAAGGTAATGGGGTTCCGGAAAGGTCAAGAACTCGACCTCACCGTGGCAATGCCCCTCATGGCCCGGCTCATAAAGAGCGAGAAAGAGTACTTCCGAAGGAAGAAGACGGTGCTAAGCGCGCTAAAGGAGTTCTCTTTGGGCTTTAAGTTCAGGAAAGTCACGTTCAACTATAACAACCTCGACAGGCCGAAGAGGGGTTTGGACGGCGTATATCTCTCGCTACTCGGCACCTCGGCCGAGGACGCCGACTCCGGCCAGGTCGGCAGGGGCAACCGCGTTAACGGCGTCATATCCCTTAACCGCCCGATGGGGACCGAGGCCGCGGCCGGCAAGAATCCGGTAAGCCACGTCGGGAAGATCTATAACGTCCTTTCCCACCGTCTGGCCGCTGAGATTCACAGCCGGGTGGAGGGCACCGAAGAAGTCTACGTCTGGTTCCTTAGCCGGATAGGGGACCCCATAGACAGGCCGAAATGCGTCTCCGTAGAGATAGTCCCCGGAAAAGGGTTGAACCGCAGGACCGTAAGGAGGCAGGTTGCCTCCATAGTCGACGAGTCCCTCTCGGAGATGGAACGGTTCACCGGAGAGCTCACAAGGGGCGAGCACCCGGTATGTTAAAAGAGATGTCCCGACTGTTTCGATAAACCTTCCATATGGCATCTTTCCGACCGTCCTACATAAAGCTCTACGAGCGGGGTGAACTCCAGGAGAGGGTTTTGGCCCTCTCCGACATGATGGAAGAATGCGCGATCTGCCCGAGGCGCTGCGGGGTGAGGAGGACCGAAGGGGGTGGGGGCGAGCTTGGCGTCTGCGGCGTGGGCAGCCTGCCGATGGTGTCGAGCTGCCAACCGCACTTTGGAGAGGAGCCGCCGCTTGTCGGCTCTGCCGGCAGCGGTACCATATTCATGACCCGCTGCAACCTGAAGTGCGTCTTCTGCCAGAACTACGACATAAGCCATCTCGGCCAAGGCGCCTACGTGTCCACCGACGAGTTGGCGCGCATGATGCTGGGTCTTCAGAACCAGGGCTGCCACAACATAAACTTCGTCACACCCACCCACCAGGCCGCCCAGATCGTGGCGAGCCTCCCACGGGCCGTGGAGATGGGGCTCGATCTACCGCTCGTCTATAATACCGGCGGCTACGACTCCGTGGAGACGATAAAGCTCCTCGACGGCATATTCGACATATACATGCCCGACATAAAGTACGGCGACGACGGGCCTGCCGGGGCGCTCTCGGCCGCCCCGGACTACGTCGAGGTCTCGCGCGGCGCGGTTAGCGAGATGCACCGCCAGGTGGGAGAGCTTGTTATAGACGAGCGGGGGATAGCCGAAAGAGGACTTATCATACGCCACCTCGTGCTGCCCGGGGGGCTTGCAGGAACGAAAGAGGTCATGCGCTTTATCGCGGAAGAGCTTTCCACCGAATCCTACGTTAACGTGATGGACCAATACCGGCCCTGCTACAAGGCGGCCGAGAGCGTGGATTACCCGGACATGGGAAGGGCCGTAACCGGAGCGGAGTTCGACGAGGCGGTAGGCATGGCGAAGGCCGAGGGACTGACCCGCCTTGCCGGGGTCACCGTTTAGCCCATGAAGGACAGCTCGACAACCTCTAAGAAAGCCATAAAGACCGAGCGTCAGCTATCTTCCGGCGGTGTGGTCTTCCGGAGAGTGGAGGGGGGGGAGGACGCTATCGAGGTGGCGCTCATCTCGGTTAAGAGTGGGGCGGGCAAGGGTCCGGCGGTGTGGTGCCTCCCCAAGGGGCTCGTCGAAGAGGGCGAGAACATCGCCCGGACAGCCCACAGGGAGGTAAAGGAAGAGACCGGGCTCGACGGTAAAATTCTAAAGAAAATCAACACCATACACTACTTTTATTCCAGAAAGGATGAGGAAGGCACCAGGCGCTTCCTTAAGGTCGTCTACTTCTTCCTTATGGAGTATACAACGGGCGACACGGCCTTCCACGACGACGAGGTAGAGGAGTGCCGCTGGTTCCAGATTGATAAGGCCGTTAAGGCCGTTGCCTATGACGACGAGAGGGAAATTCTAAAAAAAGCCCGGAAGCTCATAGAAGAGGGAAATTATGGAAATTAAGGGGTTGAGCTTTCGCCTTTTTTGATTTATAGTTAACCGTCAACGCATGCGGATAACCGACGACATAGTAGCCGAGCACGGCCTGAGCCCCGAGGAGTACGCGTTGGTCGTCGAGGCCCTCGGCCGGGAGCCGAATATGGTCGAGCTCGGCATATTCTCGGTCATGTGGAGCGAGCACTGCTCGTATAAGTCCTCGCGGGTGCACCTTAAAAAACTCCCCACCGAGGCCCCTCACGTAATCGAGGGTCCGGGCGAGAACGCCGGGGTGGTGGACATAGGAGACGGCCTCGCCGTCGTCTTCAAGATGGAGAGCCATAACCACCCCTCTTTCATAGAGCCCTACCAGGGGGCCGCAACCGGAGTGGGGGGGATACTCAGGGACGTATTTACCATGGGCGCCAGACCCGTGGCCTCGCTTAACTCTCTCAGGTTCGGCTCGCCGGAAAGCCCTAAGACCGCCTACCTCCTCGAAGGTGTCGTCGCCGGCATAGCCGGTTACGGCAACTGCATGGGCGTGCCGACGGTAGGAGGCGAGGTCTACTTCAACTCATCCTACGATGGTAACTGCCTGGTGAACGCCATGACCGTCGGGCTCGTGAAGACGGGAAAAATATTCAAAGGCACGGCCTCGGGCGTGGGGAACCCGGTGATGTACGTCGGGTCGAAAACCGGCAGGGACGGCATACACGGGGCCACCATGGCGAGCGACGTATTCGGCGAGGGAGGGGAGGAAAGGCGGCCGACGGTGCAGGTCGGGGACCCCTTTACCGAAAAACTTCTGCTTGAGGCGTGCCTGGAAGTTTTTAAGACCGACTACGTGCTCGGCATCCAGGACATGGGCGCGGCCGGGCTTACCTCTTCGAGCGTTGAGATGGCCTCCAGGGGAGGAAGCGGCCTGGAGATGGATATGGACCGGGTCCCCAGGCGCGAGGAGGGGATGACCGCCTACGAGCTTATGTTGAGCGAATCGCAGGAGAGGATGCTCATGGTCGTAAGGCCCGGCACCGAGGATAAGGTGCGCGAGATATTCGAGAAGTGGGACCTCGATGCCTCGGTGGTCGGGCGGGTGACCGATACCGGAAGGGTAAGGATAACCGAAGGCGGCGAGACCGTGGCCGACCTCCCTGTCGAGGCCTTGACCGATAAGGCGCCGCAGTACGAGAGGCCGTCCATGAGACCCGCCGGGCAGGACGAGATTACAAGGCTCGACATAAAGGAGCTGCCCGAGCCCGGAGACTTTAACGAGGTGCTCTTAACACTCCTCTCTTCCCCGAACATATCGAGCAGGAGGTGGATATACCGCCAGTACGACCACATGGTGAGGACCGATACGGTGCTTCTGCCGGGCTCGGACGCGGCGGTCATAAGGATAAAGGGGACCGGTAAGGCGCTCGCCATGAGTGCGGACTGCAACTCGCGCTACTGCTACCTCGACCCCTTAACGGGCGGGATGATTGCCGTGGCCGAGGCCGCGAGAAACCTGACGGTAAGCGGCGCCAGGCCGCTGGCCCTTACCGACTGCCTGAACTTCGGGAACCCGGAGAGGCCAGAGGTCATGTGGCAGTTCGAGAACGCGATAGGCGGCATGAGGGAGGCCTGCCTTGCCCTCGGGGTGCCGGTCGTAAGCGGCAACGTGAGCTTTTATAACGAGACGTCCGGGACGGCCATCCACCCGACGCCCACGGTCGGCATGGTGGGGCTCATAGACGACATAAAGACCCATACTGCCCAGTGGTTCAAGGAAGAGGGGGACCTTATAGTGCTCATGGGGACCACCCGGGAAGAGGTCGGGGGGAGCGAATACCTCCATCTCGTGCACGGCCTCGAACGCGGTATGCCTCCCTCGATCGACCTCTCGGCCGAAAAAAATCTACAGGACGCTTGTCGGGAGGCCATAAGGACTGGTATAATAATCTCCGCCCACGACGTATCGGAAGGCGGGCTCGCGGTGGCCCTTTCGGAGGGTTGCTTGAACCCGGACGGTCCTGTGGGCGCGGTCGTTGAGATGGAGGCGGGCGGGATAAGGCCGGACGCTTTCTTTTTCGGCGAGAGCCAGTCGAGGATAGTGGTAAGCCTCAAAGAGGACAGACTCGACGCCCTGAAGGGGATAGCGGAACCCCTCGGCGTGGAGCTCGACGTGATAGGCCGCGTGGGCGGTGGAGTCTTGAAGATAAACGACCTTATTGACCTGCCCGTGGAAGAGTTTTCCAGGGCGTGGGAGGGCGGGCTTAAACACGTGGTGGGTTAGCGTTAAGAATGATGCCTGAAGAAGATATAAAAGATAAGTTCAAAGATGAGTGCGGTGTTTTCGGGATATACAATAACCCCGAGGCGTCCAACCTCGCCTACCTGGGCCTCTACGCCCTCCAGCACAGGGGGCAGGAGAGCGCGGGCATAGTCTCTTCCGACAGCAAGACCCTTCATTCCTGCAGGGGCATGGGCCTTGTGGCCGACGTCTTCAGCGAGGAGACCTTGAAGGGCCTTCCCGGCTCCTCGGCCATAGGGCACGTCAGGTACTCCACCACCGGGGACAGCCACATAAAGAACGCCCAGCCCTTCGTGGTCGAGTATTCCAGGGGTGCTATGGCAATAGCCCATAACGGGAACCTGGTGAACGCGCGTCTCCTTAAGGACGAGCTCGAGGCCTACGGCAGCATCTTCCAGTCCGACATGGACACCGAGACCATAGTCCATCTCATAGCATCGAGCAAGGAAAACTCGCTCATGAAGAGGCTCGTCTACGCGCTCTCCAGGATAAGGGGAGCCTATTCGCTCCTCATCATGACGGAGCAGAGGCTCATAGCCGCAAGGGACCCTAACGGTTTCAGGCCGCTCGCGCTCGGCAAGCTCAAGGACGCCTGGGTGGTCGCCTCCGAGACCTGCGCCTTCGACCTTATCGAGGCTGAATACGTAAGGGACGTCGAGCCCGGAGAGATAGTGGTCATAGACAAGGAGGGCATGACCTCGCACAGGCCCTTTCCCCCGGCCACTTATTCGCCGTGCATATTCGAGTTCATATACTTCTCCCGGCCGGACAGCACCATCTTCGGGACGAACGTATACGAGGTGAGAAAGGCGCTCGGCAGGGAGCTCGCCGCCGAGCACCGGGTGGAGGCCGACATAGTTATACCGGTCCCGGACTCGGGCGTTCCGGCGGCCATAGGCTATGCCGAGGCATCGGGCATACCGTTCGAGATGGGGCTTGTGAGGAGCCACTACGTGGGAAGGACCTTTATCGAGCCCAAGGACGCCATCCGCCACTTCGGAGTCAAGATAAAGCTCAACGCCGTAAGGAAGCTCATAGAGGGCAAGAGGGTCGTCGTGGTGGACGACTCGATAGTGAGGGGCACCACGAGCCGTAAGATTATAAAGATGATACGCGGCGCCGGCGCAAAGGAGGTGCACATGAGGATAAGCTCCCCCCCGACCGTGGCCCCGTGCTACTACGGCATAGACACCCCGACGAGCGGGGAGCTTATCGCCGCGTCCAAGGAAGTGGAAGAGATAAGCGAGTACATCACCTCCGACACGCTCGGCTACCTGAGCGTCGAGGGCATGTACCGCGCGGTAAGTAAAGCCGGCGGGAGTTTTTGCGACGCCTGCTTCACCGGGAACTACCCGGTCGAGGTATCGGCGTCCCGGAAGCCTCCGCAGCTTATACTGTTCAAGTAATCGCAGAGGGGAAGGGGGGAAGGCATTGAAGAATATATCAGGCGTTTTTGTTATCGCGGCCCTTCTTATCCTTTACGGGTGCGGGTCCGTGAGGTACGTGGTGGATTCCGTTGGGGTGCCCGTGGAGGGGGATTCCCCCTACTTCACGACGTTGAAGCAATGGACCACCGGACAGAAAATATACGAGGGCGTCGAAGCGAGGCTCTATATCTACGCCACCCACAAGTCCGCTGCCTTCAGGGAGGCCTACGTGGACGAGTACGCGAGACGTTACCAGTTCGACGATGACATGAAGCGGGTGCTCCTGCAGAGGGAGCGTGAGGCGGCCGAGAGGTATAACGAGTTCTTCGTGGCCGCCTATACCCCGCGGAGCGAATGGAACGACTTCGAGAAGGGGGATTCCCTCTGGAGGCTATACCTCGAAGGCGGGAGTGGGGAGAGGGTAAGTCCCGTTGAAGTGGAAAGGCTCGAGCCGGACCAGATACTCAGGGAGTTCTTCCCCTACTTCGACCCATGGAGTGTCGCCTATATCGTAAGGTTCCCCCGCTACGCCCCGGGCGGCGGGGAGGTGCCTCTGGTGGGTGAGGGGGAGGCCATGAAGCTCATCGTGACGGGGATTAAGGGGAGCGGCGTCCTCGAGTGGGGTGTGGAATAAAACTGAACAGAGTGGAACGGAACAGAAGTACGTTCAGGCCGTGACGATAAAAGTTCGTGAAAGTTCGAGGCCCTCCGGTGCGAGGGCCTTTGTCTTACCGGGGAACCGATGTTGACAACCTGCCTATAGGGGGCTATGATTGAGTTGTAGGGTTTGTGGGAGATTAAACGTGCCATCGGAGCTATAGGTATGAACGGCAAGCTCGATGAGGTAAGGCCGGGCCTGGTCCTGGCGGGCATTACGCTCTGCTTCGGCATAGCCTTGGCCATAGCGTTCGGCGTTGCCGAAGACGCCATCAAGACGCTGGTCCGCGACGGGGTGGCCGCGAACCCGGACCTCCACGACGAGAAGAGCCCGGACAAGATATGGCGGTGGTGGCAGAGGGCGCACTTCCATGCGACCGGCATAGGGGCCTTCACCCTGGCGCTTATAGCGATTACCGCGCTCTCGGACCTGTCCGCGAAGATGAAGAGAGCGGCGTCGCTCTTTTTCGGCGTGGGGAGTTTCTACCCGCTTGCGTGGTTCTTTATGGCGCTCCTCGGCCCTTCGATGGGAAGGAGCGCGGCGCACCATTCTCTGCCCGTGGAGGCCGTGGTCTACCTGACCATCCCGTGCCTGCTCGCGGGGCTCGCGCTCCTCTTCTCGAACGTCATCTTCGGGTGGTTTTCGGAGTAGGGGGGGGTTACTACTCCCCCGGTCCCACCGTCGAGATAACATAGGCGTTCAGGTCTATGTACTTCCGGGCCGTCTCGAGGACGTCCCCGGCGGTAACGGCCTCTATTTTC
>JAZGJJ010000005.1 GCA_036482575.1 Thermodesulfobacteriota bacterium | reverse complement strand
CTTTCGTTGTTACTCTTTACCAAAGCTCTCTCCTTCTCCCAAGCTGTGACCCCGAAGAAACTCCGCCGCGCTCATGCGCCTCTTACCCTCAAGCTGAAGCTCCGTAACCTTCAAGGCGCCGCTCCCGCACTTTACGACTATGCCGTCGGCCGCGGCCGAGATAACAACGCCGGGCGCCGCCTTCCCGTCGACGCCGGTTGAAACCCGAGCCCCGTGTATCTTCAGGAGCTTTCCGTTCCAGTAACTATACGTTCCGGGCCAGGGTTTCAGACCCCTTAACCGGTTCCTTATCTCCTCGGGACTCTTTGTCCAGTCCACCCTGCCGTCTTCCTTCTTAAGGAGCGGGGCGTAAGTCGCCTTCGTGTCGTCCTGCGGCTCCGGCGTCAGCTTCCCCTCCTGAAGCAAACCTATCGTCTTTACGAGGAGCGCCGCTCCGAGCCCGGAGAGTTTTTCCAGGACTTCGCCGGTCGTCTCGTCCTCCCCTATTTCAATCTCTTCGGTTAAGAGCACCGCGCCGGTGTCCATACCCTCGTCCATGAGCATGGTGCTGACTCCGGTCTTCGCCTCTCCGTTTATTACGGCCCAGTTCACCGGAGCCGCCCCCCGGTAGGCCGGAAGGAGTGAGGCGTGCAGGTTGACGCACCCGAGCCGGGGCAGGTCGAGCACCGCGCGCGGCAGTATCCTGCCGTAAGCGACGACCGCGATGAGGTCCGGCCCTAACGCCTTAAGTTCATTTATAAACCCCTCCCCCTTGATTGTCAAGGGTTCGAGCACGGGAAGCTTATGCTCCAGGGCGAGCGTCTTTACGGGCGAGTCCTTCGCGGATAACCCCCGGCCGCTCGGCCTCGTCGGCTGGGTAACGACGGCCCTCACGTCGGCCCCGGCCTCTATCATGGCCTTTAAGGAGGGGACCGCGAACTCCGGCGTCCCCATGAAAACGACCTTTAGCGAATCCGAAAAAGTTTTCATTCGTTGAAAGGGTGGTGACGGGTCTTTTTAAAGTACGCATCACGCACACGCATCACGGGTTCTTCAGAGGGCCACCTTTTCCTCTTCCTCCGTGCGGACCTTTTTGATGCGTTTCTTTATAAGCTCCCTCTTGAGCTTGCCGAGCCTGTCTATGAAGAGCACCCCGTCGAGGTGGTCTATCTCGTGCTGGAGCGCGATGGCGAAGAGCCCCCCGGCCCGCACCTCCACGGGGCTGCCCTCCTCATCGAGCGCCCTCAGCAGGACCTGAGAGGCCCTCCGGACGTCGGCCCGCACCTCCGGCACGCTAAGGCAGCCCTCCTCGTACTTTGTCTCCCCCTCGGCCTCGACTATCTCGGGGTTTACGAACTTGAAGACTTTTCTATTACCCCAGTCCTCTTCCCCGCCTTCCTCATCTTCCTCATCTTCCCCCTCTTTCCCCTCCCCCACCTCTTCGGGGAGTTCGAGCACTATAACCCTCTTTGCCACACCCACCTGTGTGGCGGCAAGCCCTACGCCACGGGCCTCGCGCATGGTCTCCACCATGTCGTCCATGAGGGTTTTTATTTCCTCGTCCACCTCTTCGATTGGGGAGGCTTTTTCCCTCAGGCGCGGGTCGGGATATATAAGTATCTCTCGCAGAGTCATACCCTATATTATAACTTAGTAGCCCGGCCGAGTCAAAACCCCGGGCGGGAACCGTCCTCATACCGTCATCACCGGGTCCACGTCGAGGGTGAGCTTTACGCCCGCGTGCTTCTTCAGATCAAAGTCCTTCTTGACCTTCCTGAGGAAGGCGTTCATCGTGGCGGCGTCCCCGGCCTTTACGAGCAGCTGCCACCTGTAGCGGCCCTTGAGCTTCGAGAGCAGCGCCGGGGCCGGGCCGAGGACGGAGATCTTTTCCCCACCAGCCTTCGGCAAGGCCCGCTCCGCCACCCCCCTTAGCTCCACGGCCGCGGCCTCGGCCCTCTTCTCGCTCGTCCCGTCCACCCTCATGCAACAGAGCCTCGTAAACGGCGGGTACCCGACCTCGCGCCTCATCTCGATCTCTTCGGCGAAGAACCCCTCGTAGTCGTGGGCCGCGGCGGCGGTGAAGCAGAAGTGCTCGGGGTTGAGCGTCTGGATGACCACCCTTGCGGGCGCCTCCCCCCTCCCGGCCCTGCCCGAGGCCTGGGAGAGGAGCTGAAAACTCCGCTCCGGACCCCTGAAGTCCGGGATGTTGAGCGAGGTGTCGCCGGAGACCACGCCGACGAGCGTTATGCCCGGCAGGTGGTGCCCCTTGGAGACCATCTGCGTACCGACGAGCACGTCCATCTCCCCGGATTCGACCGCATCAAGTATCTCCTTGGCCGTCCCCTTCCTGCGGGTCGTGTCGCTGTCCATCCTGCCAACGCGCGCCCCGGGGAAGAGCGCTCTCACCTCTTCTTCGACCTTCTCCGTACCCACGCCCGGGTCGACGAGGTTATGGCTCGAGCACCCGGGGCAGCTTCCGGGGATCGGCATCTCCATGTCGCAGTAGTGGCACTTGAGCCTCCGTGCGCGCTTGTGGACGGTAAGGGTGACCGAACAGTTCCGGCATTCGAAGGTGTGGCCGCAGTCCCGGCACGCGAGGAAGTTGGAAAAGCCCCTCCTGTTCAGGAAGAGCAGGGCCTGGTGCCCCTGGTCGAGGGTCTCGCCGATGAGATCCCTTAGCCTTTCGGAGAGGACCGCACCCTTATTCCCCCTCATGTCCATAAGCTCGACCGTGGGGAGTTCGCTCCTTGCCACCCTGTTCCTTATATAGAGCGGGGTAATCCTGCCCGTGGTCGCGTTATGGAAAGTCTCGACCGAGGGGGTGGCCGAGCCGAGGACCACGGTAATGCCGAGGAACTTCCCGAGCATCAGGGCTGAGTCCCGCGCGTTATACCTTATCCCTTCATCCTGCTTGTACGACGGGTCGTGCTCCTCGTCGACGACTATGACCCCGAGCTCCTTTATGGGAGAGAAGAGTGCGCTCCGGGCGCCTATGACGACATCCACCTCGCCCCGGAGTATCCTCCTCCACTGGTCGTAGCGCTCGCCTTCGCCAAGCGCGCTGTGGACCACCGCGACCCTGCCGGGGAAGCGATGGGTGAGGTAGGCCGTGGCCCTCGATGTAAGGGATATCTCCGGGACCAGCATGAGCGCCCGACGGCCGCTCCTTACCACCTCTTCGATCACCTTCAGGTAGACCAGCGTCTTTCCGCTCCCCGTTATGCCCCAGAGGAGATAGGGAGAGAATTTTTTTTCCTTTTCCTTTCCCCCAAGTGACGCCGTAATGGCGTCAAGCGCGGCCTGCTGCTCTTTATTGGGGTCGTGGCTCATGGCCCTCGGCTCGATATCGGCCGCCGGGTCCCTCGCGACCTCCCTCTCGGTAACCGTAATGAGTCCCTTTTCTTTCAACCTCCTGACGGCGTCGTCCACCCCTCCGAGAGCCTCTCTAACGGACTTAAGCGACACGGGGCCGCTTTCCATGAGGAAGGAGAGTACCTTTGCCTGCAGGGGAGAACGTTTCAGGCCCGCGAGCGCCCCACCCCCCCCGCCCCCCCCGGCTATCGAGACAATACTCTCGGTCTTCTTCTTCCCCCCGCCCCTGAGGCTTACCTCTTCGCGAAGAAAGCCCTTCCCCT
>JAZGJJ010000004.1 GCA_036482575.1 Thermodesulfobacteriota bacterium | reverse complement strand
GACCACCAGGTCGGCGTCCCGCACCCCCTCGGCCACCTCGCGCGTGACGGAGTCGACGACCCCGAGCTCCATTGCGGCGTTGAGGTTGGGGAGCCCCCGGCCCACTCCTACGACCGTGCCCACGGCCCCCTTCTCCCTCAAGGCCAGGGCGAGCGAGCCCCCTATAAGGCCGACCCCTATGATCGCGACCTTATCGAAGTGAATTGTTTCCGTTTTCCCCTCGCCTTCCTCTACCACTGCCATCGACGCTATCTCCTTCAGATAGTCCTCCCCACGGACTCGGCCACCTTCTTCATGCTCTTCATAAGCTCGGCGAAGCTATCCGGTACGAGCGACTGCTCTCCGTCGGAAAGGGCGTTTTCCGGGTCCATGTGCACCTCTATCATGAGGCCGTCCGCCCCCACGGCCACGGCCGCGAGCGAGAGCGGGGCCACGAGGTCGCGTTTCCCCACGGCATGGCTCGGGTCTATGAAGACCGGCAGGTGGGTCTCTTTCTTCAAGACCGGCACGGCACTAAGGTCCAGCGTGTTCCGCGTCGCCGTCTCGAAGGTGCGTATGCCGCGCTCGCAGAGGATTATGTTGCTGTTCCCCTGGGAGGCTATGTACTCGGCACTCATGAGGAACTCCTTTATGGTCGCGGAGAGGCCGCGCTTAAGGAGCACGGGCCTGTCTACCTTGCCGACCTCGGTAAGGAGCCGGAAGTTCTGCATGTTCCTCGTACCTATCTGTATTATGTCCGAGTACTCGCAGAGGAGCGCCGTGTCGCGCGGGTCCATAAGCTCGCTCACTATCGGCAGCCCGGTCTCCTTCTTGGCCTCGGCGAGGAGTTTCAAGCCCTCTTCGCCCAGCCCCTGGAAGGAGTAGGGCGAGGTGCGCGGCTTAAAAGCACCGCCACGGAAGAACTTGGCTCCTGCCTGCTTTACCTTCTTTGCGGTCTCTATGAGTATCTCCCTGCTCTCAACACTGCAGGGGCCGGCTATGACCTGGATCTCTTTAGCGCCTATCGTTATCCCGTCGACCTCTATTACCGTATCCTCGCCCTTGAACTCCCGGCTTACGAGCTTGTAGGGTTTCAGGATGGGCATCACCTTCTCTACGCCGGGCAGTACCTCGAGCGGGGTGGAGGCAAGGAGCGACTCGTCGCCGATGGCCCCTATTATGGTCCTCTCCTTGCCCTTGGAGATATGTACCGCCAGACCGAGAGACTCTATCTTCTCGACCACGTGGTCCGTCTCTTCCTGAGTAACGCCTTTCTTGAGTACGATTATCATTTTTATTCTATCCCCCTTTAATTTTCATACCCTGCATTCGGTGACCTGTTTGAAGGCCTCGACGAAGCGCCTGTTCTCTTCGGGCAGTCCCACGGTGACGCGTATGTAGCGGCCGAGGCCGTAGCCCTTCATGGGGCGCACTATGACGCCTTTCTTCAAGAGGCCGTCGTAGACGGCCCCCCCGTCGTCCTCTCCGTCGCCGACCTTTACGAGGAAGAAGTTGGCCTCGGTCGGCACGCACTCGCAGCCGAGTTTTTCTATCTCCTCGAAGAGGTAGGCCAGCCCCGTGGCGTTATTCTCCCTCGAGCTCTCGACGTGTTCGGCGTCGTCGAGCGCGGCGAGCGCGGCCCCCATGGCGAGCGAGTTGACGTTAAAGGGCTGCCTCACCCGGTCCATGTAGTCGACTATATCCGGGCGCGCCACGCCGTAGCCTATCCTGAGCCCCGCAAGGCCGTATATCTTCGAGAACGTCCTCAAGAGGACGACCGGCCTGCCCTCCCGTATGTACTTGAGCGCGTCCGGGAACTCCGGGCTCGTTACGTATTCGTAGTAGGCCTCGTCGATGCAGACTATGGTCTCGTCCGGCACGGCCTCCATGAAGCGGTCGAGCTCGGAGGAGGTAACGATAGTTCCGGTCGGGTTATTCGGGTTGGATATGAAGACCACCCGCGTCTTATCGACGAGCCGTTCCGCCATTGCCTGGAGGTCTATGGTGAGCCCTTTTAGATCCACCCTTACGGCCTCGCCTCCGGCCGCCTGCACCACGAGCGGGTAGACGGCAAAGGAGGGGTCGCCCATGAGGACCTCATCACCGGGGCGGAGAAAAGTCCTTATAATAAGCTCGATTACCTCATTTGAGCCGTTCCCGGGGATGATCATCTCCGGGGCCACGCCGAGCCTTTCAGAGAGCTTTTGCTTAAGGTAGTAGCACGAGCCGTCCGGGTAGCGGTTGAGCGAGCCGAGCGCCCCGGATATCGCCTCCACGGCCTTCCTGGAGGGGCCGAGCGGGTTCTCGTTACTGGCGAGCTTTATGGAGCCCTCTATGCCGAGCTCCCTCTCCAACTCCTCTATGGGCTTTCCCGGTGGATAGGGCGTTAGCGAGGCTATGCCCTCGGGGACGCTTATATTTAGTTTTTTGCCTGAACTTTTCACCATAACCTGTTGGTATTTCAGTTATAATCGACACTTAATTGGACTTTGGGTAAGAGCCGAGGAGCTTGAAGAAGCTCCCGAGCTTTTCAAGCTCGCCCAAAGCCTCTTTTATGGGGTCCTCCGAGACGTGCCCGTCCATGTCGAGGAAGAAGATATACTCCCATGCCTTGCTCCGGAGCGGCCGGGACTCGATCTTCGTAAGGTTTATCCCCCTCGACGCGAACGGTTTCAGCATCGCGTAGAGCGCGCCGGGGGTGTCCTTTGTGGCGAACATGGCGCTCGTCTTGTCGCGTCCGGTCTTTTTGGGCTCCTTGCCCTTGCCTATGACCAGGAAGCGCGTGAAGTTATGCGGCTGGTCTTCGACCTTCTTCTCCACTACCCGGAGGTCGTAGAGGGTGGCGGCGGCCTCGCTCGCTATGGCGGCGGTCCGCGGGTCCACGGAGGCGGCCTGTGCCGCGGCGGCCGTCGAGGCGGCGTCGACCACGGGTACCTTGGGGAGCTTCTCCTTCAGCCACTTGTCGCACTGGGCGAGCGCGTGCGGGTGGGACGAGACCCTGTCGACGTCCTTCATCTTGCCGCTCTTGTTCATGAGCGCGAGCGAGACCTCGAGCATCACCTCGGCGCATATCTTGAGCTCCGAGGTGACGAACATGTCGAGGGTGTGGCTGACGACCCCCTCGGCGGTGTTCTCTATGGGCACCACGCCGAACTCGGTCCTGCCGCGCTCGACCTCGTCGAAGACCTCTTCGATCTCGCTCCTGGGCACGAACTCGCCGGAGAGGCCGAACTGCTCCATGCAGGCCTGGTGGGTGAACGTGGCCGGGGGCCCGAGGTAGGCGACCTTAAGCGGGCTTTCGAGCGAGAGCGACGCGCTTATTATCTCCCTGAATACGCTCTTAAGCGCGTGGTCGGGGAACGGCCCCGTATTCTCGGTTGTAAGGCGCTCGTAGATCTCCCGCTCCCTGTCGGGCTGGTAGAACTCCGTATTATCCTTCCTCTTTGTCGTGCCCACTTCGAGGACGTGCCCGGTCCTCTCGTTCAAGAGTTTCAGGATCTTCAGATCGATAGCGTCGATCTTGTTGCGGAGCTCTTCTATTTTCTTTCCATTTTTAGCCATTTTCCCCGTTATTTCTCTTCCTTCAATTCTTTATGGTCAAGGATTCTTTTTAACATTGAAGCCCCCCTCAGCTTGCCGCAGGACTAAAATACTAATTAGTAACGAATTCGTATTTTAGTATTAACCCGGAGGAAAATCAAGGGGATTCGGTTGCCAGCGTGACTCTGGGCCCGATATTCAGAACCGCACGATATCCCCTCCCCGTCATACCGGGCTTGACCCGGTATCCATGTTTTGTCGGGGCGGGATTATCTGCTTGAAAGAGGGGGGGAGGGTCGGCGATACTGCGGTCGTCTGTTATGTGGCGGGGGGGAGGGTCGGCGATATGGTAGGACCTTTTATTTTCGTTCCATCATCTTTTTCAGGTCCTGGTGCATGAGTAGGACGGCCGATGCGGCCGCGAGGGTCGAGCGGGTCTCAGGCGTCACTGAGTTATGCATCCAAACGGTACCCTTGTTGATAATCTCCACCGCTCCCACAACGCGGCCCTTGATACGGAAGATATAGCCCGTCGGCTCACCCGCTTTCAAGGGAGTCGCGTCATAATGGTATGTCACCGATATGTCGATTTGAGTATCGCCATCCGTCACAACCCCTGCCATTACCAACTCATGTTTAGACTGCTCCATGAGAAGCTTTGAAACCTCCTCGCTGCCTTCCTGCTTCATGATGCAAAGCAGTTTCCGGTTGTATGCGAACTCTACAGTGACCCCTCTCAGGAGATTTTTTAATCCTGCTTTATCCCAGTCAGCCCCTGCGGCGCATTTCACTTCCCGGGTGGGGCGACCCGATTCATTGACTGAGAACTCATATTTCTGCTTTGCTTCGGAAGCACCATATGAAGCACCGAATGCCGATATCCACCATCCCTCCCCTTTGGCCCACCCCCGGTGGATATCGGTGACGTGGTAGGGCTCGAACTGAAATGACTTGCTAATGA
>JAZGJJ010000003.1 GCA_036482575.1 Thermodesulfobacteriota bacterium | reverse complement strand
CGCACCTGGGCAAGACGTTCCGCGCCAGGTCCCCGGAGAACGTGGTGGATGAATTGGAGGAGTGCGCGCGCATGGGCATACACGACTTCCTCTTCTACGACGACACCTTCACGGTAAACAGGCAGAGGGTCGTGGCTATATGCGACGGGATAGTCCGGAGGAAGCTCGACATAGGATGGGACATAAGGGCGAGGGTTGATACCGTCACAGAAGAGATGTTAAGGGCTCTTAAGGCGGCCGGATGCCGGGGGATACACTACGGAGTGGAGGCCGGTACCGAAAAGATACTTGAAGTGCTCAATAAGAACATAGGCATCGGCAGGGTGAAGGAGGTCTTCGAACTTACCAGGAAGTACGACATACCGATACTCGCCTACTTCATGATCGGGAACCCCACCGAAACCGAGGAGGATATCCATGAAACGTTCGAGGTCATGAAAAGTCTTAACCCGGATTACGTGCACATGACCATCCTTACACCCTTCCCGGCCACCAGGATCTATTACGACGGCCTCAAGAGCGGGGTTATAAAAAAAGATTACTGGCGGGAGTTCGCCGAGGAGCCGACCCCGGAGTTCGTGCCCCCGCACTGGGGCGAGATATTCACGAGGGAAGAGCTCGGCGAGCTGCTCGTAAAGGGGTACCGTGACTTTTACCTGAGGCCGTCCTATATACTTAAGAGGATAACGAAGGTCAGGAGCTTCGGGGAGCTTAAGAAGAAGGCCGCGGCGGGGTTGAAGGTCTTTGGAATGCACTGACCCGCCCGCCCGCCGCCGGGCGCCATCGTATACGTGTGTTTTCCCTCGAAAACCCTTCCAATACCGGTAATGCGCGTGATATAATAATAATATTTCGCGAGTGTGAGGAGTAGTGGTGCCCGAAGATATCCGGAACGAAAAATGCCCGACATGCGGACACGTAAAGAACCCCGGGAGGGGCCGCTCCACCTGTATGGCGGTAGGCGCCGTTGTGGGGCTCGGCGTGGGCACGAGCTTTGTGGCCTACTGGTTCGGGACCTACGCGGGCTTCTTCCACAATATGGCGTTGATCCACGAGATAGCGGGTACGCTCCTGGGTATCCTCGGGGGCTTTATCGTTTGGACCATGAGGAAAAATAGATGAGGCTTTACCCCGCGTACGCGTTTACCGCACTCCTCATCCTTGCCCTGCCCGTCGCTATCGGATGCTCGAAGGACGCCGGAGGCTACGCCCCGGATTTTAGCGTAACGGTTGTCGGCGGCGGCGGCGATGAGTGGCTCGACAGAAACATAAAGCTCTCGGACATGAGGGGCACGCCGGTCGTCGTCCACTTTACCGCGAGCTGGTGCAACGCCTGCAGGAGGATATTCGGGACCATAACCGACGACTACGACGGGGTCTTCGTCATGGGCGTGGGCGTGCTCGACAGGAAGTCCAACATAGTGGAGTTCGTGAGGGCCCAGGACCTCCCGGCCCCGGTCGGCTACGACGAGGACGGCACCATAGCGTACGACTATAACGTTACGACACTCCCCTTCACCGTCTTCATAGACAGCGAGGGCAGGGTGGCCGAAAAGGTCATGGGTACCGTGGAGGGGGAGCGGTTGAAAGAATTGATGCTTAAGATTACACGGACATGAAGAAGCGAGTTCTCTTCATAACGCCGCCCTACCACGCGGGTGTGGTCGAGGTCGCCGGCAGATGGGTCCCGCTCCATATGGTCTACCTCGCCGGAGCGGCGCGTAAGGCCGGGTTCGAGCCCGTCATATACGACGCCATGACCAAGGACGTGGGCCACGGCGAGATAGAGGCGAAGATAAGGGAGCTGAAACCCCACTACGTCGTCACCTCCGCCATAACGTGCACCATTACCGACGCGCTCCAGGTGCTTGAAACGGCCAAAAGGGTCAGTCCGGACGTTAAAACCATCCTCGGCGGGATACATCCGACCTTCATGTACGAGGAGGTCTTTTCCATCTCCGATAACGTTGACTTAATAGTAAGGGGCGAGGGGGAGAAGACACTCGCCGAACTCCTCCGCGCCGTCGAGGCGGGCGGCGACCTTTCCGAGGTAAAGGGCGTTGCGTACGTTAAGGACGCGGTGGTGGTCGCGACCCCGGAGAGGCCGCTTATGGACGCCCGGGAGCTCGACCTCCTCCGGAAGGCCTGGGATCTCCTCGACTGGGAGGACTACGACTACTTTATCATCCCGGACTCCAGGCTCGGGGCGATCGATACCTCGAGGGGCTGCGACAAGGAGTGCACCTTCTGCTCGCAGCGCAAGTTCTGGAGGGAGAGCTGGCGGGCGAGAAAACCCGAAGAGCTCGTAAAGGATATAGCGCTGCAGAAGGAAAAGTTCGGGGTGAACGTGGTGCTCCTGACCGACGACTACCCGACAAAGGACAGGGCCAGGTGGGAGAGCTTTCTCGACCTGCTGATAGAAAAGGACATGGGCGTCTACCTCCTTATGGAGACGCGGGTCGAGGATATCTTAAGGGACAGCGACATACTGCCCAAGTACCGTAAGGCCGGCATCATCCACATATACGTCGGCATAGAGGCCACCGACCAGTCCACGCTCGACCTCTTCAAGAAGGACGTAAATGTCGATGACGCGAAGGAGGCATTAAGACTCCTTGACCTGAACGGCATAATCACCGAGACCTCGATGATCCTCGGCCTTCCTGGCGACACCAAAGAGTCGGTCGAAAGGACATTGAAACTCGCAAAGGAGTACAACCCCGACTTCTGCCACTTCCTTGCCATAGCCCCGTGGCCCTATGCCGATATGTACGAAGATCTCAAGGACAGAATAAAGGTCTTCGACTACAGGCGCTACAACCTTATAGACCCGGTGGTGGAGCCCGAGGGTATGACGCTCGAGGAGATAGACCGCGCGATAGTGGACTGTTACAGGCGATTCTACATGGATAAGCTCCGGGAGGTCGTTAATACGGCCGACGAGTTCAAGCGGGACTATCTCCTGGAGTCCATGAGGCTAATGATGACGAACTCTTTCCTCGTCAACAAACTCGGGGACCTCGGCAAGATCCCCGAGGAAGTGGAGAGGCACCTCAGTATCCTGAGAGGCCCCGAAAAGAAGGCCGCCCCGGCGTCCGGATAGCTTTTTCCCCTTCCTCCCGGGCCGTATGGCTGGCGTTCCCTGAGAGCTTTTAAACACTACCGGATGAAAATAACACTCATCTCCCCGCCTTTCGGCGAATACGTAAAAACGAACAGGCTGGTCTCTCTCGCGCGGCTCGATGAGATACAGAAGAGCGAGGGTTTGCCCATCGCCCCGCCGGTACTCGAATACCTGGCGGGCCTTACCGAGAAGGTCGCGCCCGGGGTGGAGGTCGAACTCATCGACGTCAACCGGGAAGACCTCGACCCGGATGCCATAAACTCCGACCTTGTCGGCATTACAGTGCTTACTCCACAGGCCCGCTGGGCCTACGCTACAGCCGACAAACTCAGGGAGAGGGGCATTAAGGTGGCGCTCGGCGGGATGCACGTGACCGTGCTTCCAGGCGAGGCCCTGGCCCACGCCGACGCCGTCGTAACCGGCGAGGCCGAGGGTGTGTGGGGCGAACTCCTCGGCGACCTCGAGGCGGGCAAGCTCAAACCCGTCTATAACGGCCCCCAACTGCCGCTCGACTACATACCGAGGCCGAGGAAGGGCCTTCTGAAGACCAGGTACCCAATGGGCTCCTTTTTTACGGCCAGGGGGTGCCCCTTTAAGTGCAGCTACTGCTCGGTCTACAAGTTCTTCGGCAACAAGATAAGGCACAGGCCCACCGGGGAGGTCGTCGGCGAGGTCTCCTCCAGCCCCTACCGGATGCTATGGAACGTGGACGACAACATATGGGGGGCCGGGATAGACAGGTCCATAAAGCTCTACATAGAGCTCTACAAGGAGCTTTCGGGGATGAGGAAGTGGTGGATAGGCTCCGGCGACCTGGTGAGCGCCCAGCACTCAAGGGGGGAGGAACTCCTCAAGTGGGGCAGGAGGAGCGGGCTGACGCTCGTTATGGTCGGCTGGGAGTCCGAAAATATCGAGAGCCTCAAGGAGTGGAACGCCCTTATGAAGCAGGGTAGTGACAGGGTGGACGCGATAAAGAAGATACAGGACCACGGCATAGACATAATGATGTTCCTCATGCTCGGCGGCAGGAAGGACACCCCGGACGACTACAGGCGGGCGCTCGATATCTGCGACAGGCTCGAGGTGATGCCGCACCCCATGCAGGTAACTCCGTTTCCGGGGACGGACCTGTATGAAGAGTACCGGCCTTACCTTATCCCCGAAAGGGGGTGGGAGTACTATAACGGCAACAGGGCCGTCTTCTCCCACGACGACCCGGCGATGAGTGTCGAGTGGAGGGAGAAAGCGCTTTTCTGGCTAAGGGCCGAGGCCTTCAGCACCGGGAGGATACTCAGCCGCCTCTGGCACCTGAAACTCGGAGGGTTCCCCATGACCCACCTGACCTCGGCCATGCTCCAGATACCGATGGGCAGGTCTTTCCGGGAGATAAGCGAAGGGAACCCGTATGTCTGAGCGGGCCGGTCCCCTGCATTCCAAAGGTTAATGGATGCTTAAAAAGGTCTTCGGTTTCCTCGGCTCAAAGGGGTTTTCGATCGGTCTTCTTGTAAGCGGGGCCGCGTACCTGTTCTACCTTACGATCCTCGGGGTTATGGACGTAAGGACACCCCAGTCCTTTATGGTGTGGGGCCCGCTTGCGGTCTGGGGCGTCCTCCTGGTCATAAACCTCCTTATAAACCTCCTGACACGGGACTACGTCTACAGGGGGAACCAGATATTCCATATAGCGCTCGTTATCGTCGCCGTTGGGTGCGCGCTGAGCTGGTTTTTGCGCTTCAGCGGGGACATGGTGCTTACCCAGGGCGATACGTTCTTCGGGGGGAAGGCCGATTATGCGCGTTATCGGCCAGACGATTCTTTCGAGCGCCTTGCCCCGAACCTCTCCTTCAGGGTCGAGGAAATAACCCCGGAGTTCTGGGGGAACAGGGTCTACTTTACGGGGCTCGAGGCCCGTATCAAGTACCCGGCTGAAACACTCGCCGAGAGCGCCAGTGTATGGCTTAACGGTGGGCCGGAGATGGACGGGGCCAGGCTGAAGATAGAAGGGTTCGGTCTTTTCCCGGAGCTGCTGGTCGAAGAGGGAAAAAAGGGCAGGCCCGTTCAGAAAGGGGTTGTGAGGGTAAACCTCTTCCCCCCGGGAAACGAGGGCATACTCTATGTGAAGAGCTACAGGCTGTACGTGCGGGTGTTGCCGGACCCGGGCTCCGAAGAGGGAGAGCCAGGGAGCCTGAGGGTGAACTTGAAGGAGCCGGTCTTCCGCTTGAGGGTCGAGTGGTTCGGAAGCACCCTCTATGAGGGGACGCTCGTAAGGGGAGAGACGGTGAGGTTCGGCGACCTGGCCGTTACCTTTACCGGACTCAGGTACTGGGTTGGAATGACAGTTATAAAGGACCCGGGAGAGACGGTCGTATTCTCCGGGTTCGTCCTTGCGTTGGCCGGGCTCGCGATGAGGCTGTACCCCCGGCCCCGAAGGCCCCGTAAGGGCGGAGGGGGGGAGGGGGGGGAGGACCTATGAGCGGCCTTGAGTGGGCGATATATATAGCGGGGCTCGGCCTCTACGCCGTCCTTTCGGCCGTGCTCGCCGGTAGAGTGTGGGGGCGGTGGGGCGCCTCCGTAAGCACGTGCCGTGCCCTCTGCCTGTCCATACTCCTCCTCCACGGCCTCTTCGCGGCGCTTCGGTGGGCGGCCACCTCCCATCCCCCGATACTCGGGACCTTCGAGGAGACCATGGCGGCCTCATGGGCCATAGCTCTCTTTACGCTCCTTATCGACAGGGAACTGCGGCTTGCCCCCTTTACCATACCCTTCGCCCTCCTGATATGCCTTTACGGCCTCTCGTTCGACGTCGGCGGGAAACCGCTCGTAATATCCGAGCAGAGCCTGTGGGTGTACTTCCACGCGCTCTTTGCCTGGATAGCCTGGGGGTTTTACGTCCTGGGCTTCGCCTCGGCCGCGGCCCTTCTGATCGGGAGGCGTTGGGAGGGAGTGGTTTCAGGGGAGGGGTTCTTCGAGCGGGTGCTCTTAAACTGCCTCCTGAACGGCTTTATCGCCCACACCGTTATGTTCGTCCTCGGCTCTTACTACTCATCAAGGCTTCACGGCTCCTGGTGGGTGTGGGACCCGGTGGAGTATCTGTTCGTGGTCTCGTGGTTTGTCTACGCCGTCGCGATACATGGAAGGGTCTTCTACGGGTGGAAGACCATGAGGGTGGCGGTATGGTTCGTATGGGGCTTTGCGGCCTCACTCCTGCTTTACTGGGGACTGGTGTACTTCCCGTGGGCGACCTATCACGTATTCGACCCCGAGATGAAGGTGCATATGTAGGGCCGCTACCCGAAAGGGTACTATACCGTTATGCGGAATAGAGTTGCAATGACAGCGTCCTGTGTGGTATTTTTTTAGAGATATCCTCTCGATATGGGGTGAGGTGCCCCCAGCGAGGAGGTTTCGCCTCTATGGGCTATTTTTTTGTTATGGAGCCCTTCAAGGGAGTGGTTTATGCGGGTGAGGGTCTTACGGTTCTTATATTTGATGTCGATTCTTGCGCTCTCGGGATGCGCGCAGCTTATGGAAGACGTTTCTCCACCCTACCCGCCCGGGGCCGCGAGGCTGCTCTTCTACATGCACTCGACTTCCACGAGGCCGCCGGATATCGTCTTTACGATAAGCGGTATTTACGTCCGCCGTGAGTCCGGAGACTGGGTGAGTGCGGCCGAGGGGCCTTTCGAGGTATCGGCACGGGACCTGGTCGACAGGCAGGTCCTCTTGAAGGAGGCGTTCGTGGAGCCCGGTTCTTATACGGGCATGAAGCTGGTCCTCTCCGCCGCGTCGGTCGGCAGGGGGGAAGGGCGTGCGAGCCTTTCCCTCCCGGGGGAGGGCGGAGAGGTGGTCTTGCCGCTGCGCGTCACTCTGAAGGCGGAAGAGAGCTTCGTGCTCTCCCTTGCATGGAACCCGGACAGGTCGCTCCGGAAGAGGGTCTTCTTCGAACCAGCCATAGAGGTAGAGCCGCAGGTACCCTCGGCCAGGGAAAAGCTCCTCTTCGTATCGAACAGCGGTTCGAACTATATCTCCATAGTAGACATGGACATCGAGAGGGTCGTAGCCGCCGTGACAGTGGGAAGCGCACCCATGGGCATGGTGATGGACCCGATAGGCGAGAAGCTCTATGTGGTGAACTCCGGCTCCGGGACCCTGTCGGAGGTAAGTGTGAGCCACTTCGCCGTAAGGGAGACGATAGTCCTTACCGAGGGGTTTCGGCCGGTCGAGATCGCCTACATGCCCAACCTTGACGGCGACATAGAGGGCAAGCTCTACGTGACAAACAGGGCTTCCAACGACGTTACCGTGGTCTCCACCGTAAAGAGGAGGGTCATGAACACCATCGAAGTCGGTATGTCCCCTTCGGCCATTGCCTCGGATGCGGAGAGAAGGGACGTCTATGTCACCAACGAGCATTCCAACAACCTGATGATCATAAACGCCGTAGACGATTCGGTGGCCTCCACCATCACCGTCGACAACAGGCCCGCCGGCATTATGGTCGGAGACGGCAAGTTGTACGTACTCAACGAGGGCTCCAGGAGCTTGTCGGTCGTCTCCCTGTCTTCGAGGGAGGTGGAAAAGACCGTTACTCTCCACGACCCACCCAGGAGGGGCCTGCTGGGGTTCGGCTACAGGCTCTTTGTTACGAATGCCCTGGCCGGCACGGTTTCCATTTTCAGCTCGGAGGATGTTATAAGGCGGGTCTTGCGGGTGGGTGCCGGCCCGGTAGGCATTGTCGGATACGAGGACAGGGAACGCCTCTACGTGGCGAACTCCGGGGGCGTAACGCTTACCCTCATCGACCCTCTTGCTGAGAGGGTGGTAAAGGAAATTACGGTAGGGGAGGCCCCCTATGGCCTCGTCACCGTGGACAGGATGCAGTGAAGAAAGGAGTACTTTTTATAGTTGCGGCGGCCCTGGCCTCCATTATGGCGCCGGACGCCTCGCTTGCGTCAGTAAGCGGCAGGATTAGGTGGGCCTATGACTGGAGCAGGTACGAGTCGCCCACCGGGGACGTCACCAGGAGCTCCGACGGCTCCGACCAGGACTATACCCTGGCCGTATCGAGGGCGCTGACCAATACTATATTCTTTACCGGCGGTGTCGCCCACTCGATAGACGAGCGGGACGGGAAGAAAGAGGCCACTACCTCACCGTTTTTCAGCTTACGGTTCACCCCCCCCAGGACGGCGACGGAAAAGGAGCTGTACAACTTCAAAATAAGCTTCAACAGGACGGACAGCTGGCCCTCCCATGAAACCCACGTTTCATATACCACTTTCGGGTTGGGGTTCATATCTCCCGAGCAATGGAGGCGGGTGCCGCCGTTTACCCTCGATTACAGGCGCGTACATTCAAAGACGGAGGGTTCTTCATACGAATACGATAGCGTTCACGACAGCTTCTCAGCCAATACCGGGACCCTGTTCACTGTCCTCGAGACCGACGTAAACCTGAGGTATGACTTTTCGGCATCAAGAGTTGAGGATAGGACAGTAAGCCATGAAACAAGGATGTGGCGCCATTCCGTGGCGGTGGATATGAACAGGGACTTCATGGATGGAAAGGTGCATACCACCGCCAATGTGGGGTATTCGACCAACGAGCGTACCACCGAGAGCCGCTCGGGGGTTCCCGTGCGGTTCGAGCAGGAGTTGTCCTCCTCCTCCGGCCTGGCCGGCGTGGACCTGACTCCGGCCGACGGCCCCCCCCTTCCGGCCGAGAATGAGTTGACGGACAACAACACGGGGGCTGCGGTAACCCCGACCATAGACCTTAATGCCGGTTATTGGAATACGGGGATCGACATGGGGAGCCAGAAGAGTATACACACGATATACCTCTACATAACCACGACCCCGGTGGAAATAACCGAGCTTATTAACGGTACTTACAACTTCGGCTGGCAGTTGTATACAACCAACGACACGTCCCTTACCACCTGGACGCTGGTGGGGGCGCCCGCGGTATCCTATAACTCGCTGTTCAGGAGGTTTGAGTTCGATTTTGCCGAGATACAGGCACGATACTTCAAGGTCGTGAATACCGCCGGTCAGGGGATAGACCCCATAGAGGGGACCGAGATCGAGGCCATAGGTTACCTGAACGACATACCGACAAGTGAAGTAACCTCCACCGGTGACAGGTATTACGGGGGGTTCGGCATTACATACCACCCGACCCTGCGGCTTGATATGGGTTATAATATAAATTTTGGTGAGACGCGTACGGATAGCGACCAGGGTGACAGTCGAAGGCAGACTTACATGAGCCATGGTTTTAACGCGGGATACCTCCTTATCCCCAGATATAGCGCTCGCCTTAGAGGTAGTTTTTCACAGTCGAGGGGTAAGACCACAGGGGTTGGTGTGGGGGGCAATGACAGTTTTTCCTTGTCGTTTTCCGCTCTTCCGCTTCCGACGGTGAGGACAAACGCCACGTATCACCATTCCGAGAGTCTATCGGACGGCGAGAAGATCTCGAAGTCCGACAGCATGGGAGGCTCCGTGTCCATGAAAATCTACAAGGGAGTGGACTTCCGCCTTAACGGGAATGCGACTGAAACAAAGCTCCTTGCATCGGGCACAAAGACAAACACCGAGAGCATTGGCTGGAATCTCAGGGTCGTGCCGTGGAACTTCATGAATATACGGATTAACGGGTCCAACAGTTGGACCTCCACGGATGGAACTTCCGACACGAACGATACTCTTGGTGCGCGTATCTATCTCAACCCCACGAGAGTACTGTCGTTTTCGGCCGATTTCCGTATCAGGCCGGACTCTTCCGAGAGGTATACCGCTGTGTGGTCGCCCGGGAACAAGAAGGTCCGGGTAAGGATGAATTACGCCAAGATAGGTTCTACCGACAGGTACGGGGTTACCTTCGGCTGGCGTCCGGCCCATCGGCTCGACCTGGATGGCTCCTATACCGTATCGAAGAGCGACGGCAGGCAGACGGACGTCTTCCGTGTGGTAGCGACTGTCAGATTTTGAGTTTACGGGCCCGGTGCGCGGCAAAAAAAAAGTTGCGCGTGTGATATGGATTATGTATAATGAGATAGTATATGAAAAAGTTTAGATGTAGTTTTGCGGCGCTACTGTGCATTACTCTTGTGGCGGGGTGTGGGAGTATAGGCGGTGGTATTGGGAGCAGGCTCGGGGGGCCGATGAGGTATATCAACCCCGAGGCCGACTTTTCCTATATAAGAAGGGTCGCCATACTGCCGTTCAACAACCTCGGAGGGGACAGGAACGCCGGAGAGAGGGTGAGGGGTTTCGTGACCATCGACCTTCTGTCCCGCGGCGTCTTCGATGTGGTGGAACGCGGTGAGGTTTCGAAGGTGGTACGCAGTGTGCTGAGGGGTGGTGGTTACAGCCCGGGGGCTGTCGCGGAGGCGGACAACAAGACCCTGAAACTGATAGGGGAAAAGTTGAACGTGCAGGCCGTGATACTGGGAAGCGTGGACGAGTACGGGGCCATGGTGGAGCTTTCCATGAGGATGGTGGATGCAAGCTCCGCCGTGGTGTTGTGGGAGGCGAAGAGTACGGTCAGGTCGACAAGTTTTTTCAGGAAGATAATCGGCATAGACCCCCTGCACAGGAGCCCGATGACGAGGAAGGCCGTAAGGCAGGTTCTAGATACTCTGTTGTAGGACGGAACGTGTGGTGGGCCGTCGGTTGAGGCAGGAGACGGCACCCTTTAGAAAAGCTTCGAGAGGTAATGGCCGTGGGTAAAGAGGAGAAAATTCCGAGAAATGCCGCGGCAACGCTGCGGGGGCGGAGAACCCTCTTTGCCCTCCTGTTATGCCTGTTTTCTTTCCATCTCTTACCCGGCACTTCCAACGCCGAAGTTGTAAACGTCTACATATCCGGCAACGGCGGCTACTATAGCAACAGCGGCAGCGATAACGGCAGCGGCAACGGCAACGGCAGCGGCAACTATAACGGCAGCGTCTGTTACCCCGTCAACCGCAACTACGGCGGAAGCGGTCAGCCCCTGGTCATAAAGAGTATAGCCATGCTGCCCCTTGAGAACTTTTCCGGGAGGGAGGACGCCCCGGAACTGGTGGCCGAATATATCAGGAAGGAGCTCAAGGGCAAGGGCTGGGTACTTATAACCGAGGAAGGCGTCGTTGAGCGGTTTCTCGCGAAGAGGAGGATACGTTATACCGGGGCCATAACCAGGCTTACCGCGCGTGAGATGGGCAAGGTCCTGGGCGTCGACGCCGTGATGGTGGGCTCCGTAGACCAGTATTACCAGAGGGGCACGAGGACGGTCGTAGGCGTTACGGCCCGCATGGTCAGTACCGCGGACGGCGCCATGGTCTGGGCCGACAACCTTACCTACGTGGGGCATGACTTCGAGACCGTCCTGGGGTTGGGAGTGGTAGGGTCCCTCGATACCCTCAGCGCCATGGTGACAGGCGACCTTGTAAAGAGCATCGCCGACAGGTTTTTTATAAGGGACATCGTTTTGAGCCCCTTCGAGATAGAGAGGGTCATTACCTATCCGCCCATGGCACAGGCCGGTGAGGAGGTGGACTTGAGGGTGAAGATTATGCCCATCACGGATGCGCCGAAAGAGGTGGTTGCCATGGTGGGGGGCAGGGAATACGCGCTGGCCATGGTGGGGGAGTACGAGTACGGGGGCCTTGTGGAGGTGCCGGACAGTGAAGGCCTGTACCACATCGATATTGTCGCGAGGGACCCGGCGATGACACCGTTTTCCTTTGCCGCCGCCGGGAAGGTCGTGGTAGACGACACGGCTCCGGAGGTCGTCCTCGCGCTTAACAAGAAGGTGTTTTCCCCGAGGAAGTTGGGCGGGGTGAAGCTCACCCCCGAGCTTTTGAACCGCGATGAGATCGACGAGTGGAGTATCGACATAGTCGACATCGACGGTAAGGTGGTAAGGCATGACAGGGGGTTCGGCGCACTCCCCCGGAATATTGTGTGGAAGGGGGAGAAGGACCGTGGAGGTATGGTGGAAGACGGAGACTATACCTATAACTTTTCGGTAAAGGACAGGGCCGGGAACGAGACGCTCCTTACCGACGTTTTAAGGGTGAGGAGCAGGCCGCCGGAGATAGAGGTCGCCGTGGACATGGCGGATGAGGACATAGTCATGTTCAGCTTCGACTATGACCGCGAGGAGAAGATAGAATCCTGGAAGCTTACCATAACGGACAGGGGAGGCAATAAGCTGAAGGTCATGGCGGGGAAGGGCGCTATTCCGGAAAAGCTGGAGTATACGCTCGCCCCGGAGCATGATTTGAGGAAGATGGCTTTTTCGGTCTTTGCCAAGGACGAGGCGGGCAATACGTTCAAGCTCAGAAAGGCGATACCCTCGGCCTTTGTCAACAAGACACCGTTCGCCAAGTTGAGAAAGAAGTACATGAAAGATTTTTAGAGGTAGCCGGATGTTAACGTTGCGGCCGGGTTAGACTGTCGGCGGTCAAGCCGTCCCCTGCCGGCGCTTCCGGATTAGGGGAATAAGGCGTGTTGCGGCCGTAAAAAATCCCGGCATGCCGGGATGGTTGACAAGTGTGGAGTTGAGGGTCACGGGGTTAGGATTATGAGACGCGCGTCGGCATATCTCCTGCTTCTTACTGTCGCGGTAGTGTCTCTCGCCGCCGGTTGCGGCACTACCTTGCACTCAAACCGTGGCGGTAGAGTCAACGTAAACGACTACCAGGCACCCGCCCGCGGCCAGGACTACCGGACATACGCCGCCGGATACGGCTATCCTGCATATATCCCCGGCGACGGCTACCTGGTGTATGTCCCCGGCAAGAACGACGGCTACTACGGCGGCAATGGCAATGGCAACGGCAACGACAGCGGCAATGACAGCGACAACGGCAACAGTTACGACAACGGCAACGGTTACGATAACGGCAACGGCGGCTACTATGAGGGCAACGGCTACAACGGCTATAGAAAGGTGGCCGTTCTTCCGTTTTCCAACTTGACGGAGGTGCTGGAGGCCGGGGATATGGTTGCCAGCGCATATGTCACCGAACTGTTCAAGGACGGCAGGTACCGTATCGAGGAGCCCGGCAACGTACGCCAGTTCATGATACAGGAGCGAGTGGGCGTCCTGGGTGAGATAGAGCTCGACCGGCTCAAGCTTATCGGCAGGCGTCTCAATGTAGACGCTATTATAATCGGCACCGTGCACGAGTTCCGAAAGGGCGGCTGGGGAAAGCCGCCGAGGATTTCGATATCGGCCAGGATGGTCGAGTCATCTTCCGGCCGTCTTCTATGGGCGGAACAAAGTGAAAGGGAAGGAGACGAGTATATCATCATCTTCGACTTCGGCGAGATGAGGGCGATCAGCACCCTGGCACATCGCGCCGTAAGGGAGATGGTAGATACTATAGAATGGTGACACGGACATATAGATTGCTGAATACGCCTGCCTTCGGGCCCTGCCCGGCTGGTAGATTCAAATATTGCCTGGTACTGTTTGTCGTTTTCATAACCTGCTCGGCCGTGTTGCTTCCGAGGGATTCCTTCGCGTTGTGGCCTTTTTCCACGCAGCCGAAGGAGCCGTATGTGGCCAGGGTGGACGACAGGTTTATCACGCCGACCGAGCTTTTAACCGCCATGGACCGGCGGCACAAAAGCGGCCGCGCCGGGAGGTCCCTTTCCAAAACCAAGTCTTTCGACAGACAGGACTTCAGGAAGCTGCTGAACGAGATCATAGACGATGAGCTCGTTCAACTGGAGGCCGAGAACCTCGAACTCGACAAGGCGCCCGACTTTGTAAGGGCCATGGAGAACTACTCCCTCAACCTCTCTCTCGACCGCCTTCGCCAGGACGAGGTGGTGTCCGGGGTTAAAGTGGAGGAGGGGGAGATAGAAAAGTACTGGGAGCGCATACAGGAGCTCGGCGGGGGGGCGCCAAAGGAGGAGCCGAGGGTGATGACACCTGCCGACAGGTGGCAGATAGAGAGGAAGATACGAAAAAAGAATATAGGCCGGAGGGAGCAGGAGTACTTCGTGCAGTTGCGGCAGGGGGCGAGCGTAAAGATAGACGAGGAGGCGCTGGCGAGCGCCTCACCGGATGACGCAGGGCTCCTTGACGGCGCGGTGGCATATATAGGACGGGAACCCGTGACCGCCCGTGAACTCTTCAAGGAGATGGAGCCTGAGAAGAGGGGGGATTACGGGGAAAGGAAAAAGAAGCTCGAAAGCCTCGTCGTCTACAGGCTGCTGGACAGGGAGGCACTCAGAAGGGGTTACGATAAGGAGCCGAAGGTCGCCGCGAAGATCGAAAGGTACAGGGGAAAAGCCCTTATAGACCACTTCAAGAGAAAAATCGTGCTGCGCATGGTAGAGGTTAAAGAAGAAGATATCTCGGACTATTATGAAAAGAACAGGGAAAACTACAGGCAGCCCAACAGGGTAAAGCTCAAGGTGATACATCTCAACACCTTCGAGGAGGCGGAGGTGATATACGACGACCTTAAGAAGGGCGCGGACTTTACCTACCTTGCAAAGAAGAAGTCTGTTGACACGCGGTCCGGGGCGCAGGGAGGCGATATGGGGTGGGCCCCGGTGACAGTCGTCCCCGAGGGGATCAGGGCCGAGGTGGAGGCCGCCGAGAGGGGGGCTATATTCGGGCCCTTCGAGTATCGGTACGGCTACTCTATTCTGAAGGTCCTCGGCCATGAAGAGGGCGGGTATACTGCCTTGAAGGACGTCAGGCGCGATATAGAGGTGACTATCGGCAGGGAGAGGTTCCATAGTACGCTGAGGAGGTATCTGGACCGCTTGAGGGAGGTTGTGGCCGTGGAGATAAACGAGGCGGAGCTTGAAAAGTTCGTGGGAAAGTAGGGAGGACAGGAGTTGAGACCAGCCGGGTTTTCGTTATTCATAGTCCTTGCGGCGGCCGTTTTGATCTCGGGTTGTGCCGGGACGGGGATAGTCAGGAAGTCGTGTACCGACTGCCACAAGGAGGAGGTAGCGAGGTTCAAGGCCGAGGGTAAGCTGCACCGGCCCCTGGCCGAGGGGAGGTGCGAGGGGTGCCACGTACAGCACGGCCTTCTCGGCGCGCTTGCCCTGAAGTCTCCCGGTGCCGGGCTTTGTTACGGGTGTCATGGAGGGGCCCGGGACATGCTTGAAAAGCCGCCCGTTCACGCGCCCGTGGTCGAAGGGAAGTGTCTGAGATGCCACGACCCTCACTCTTCCAGGTTCAAGGGCCTCAGGCGTCTGGAGGGCAACAATCTCTGCTACCAGTGCCATGAAAAAGGGCCTTTCGATAAAAAGACCGGGCATATGGCCGTGGACAGGGGCTGCGGCAGTTGCCACGACCCGCATTCCAGCGGACGTTCCTACGCCCTCCTTCAGGAGGGGAACGACCTGTGTCTGAACTGTCACGACCCCGCCTCCGGGGCTTCGGTGCGTGCACACTCCGGATACAAGCCCGAGGGCACGGATTGCCTGAGGTGCCATGAGCCCCATTCCCCCGGGGGGGACAGCCTTACGAGGGAGTATAGCCACCCGCCATTTTTAGAGCGCAAATGCGCCGACTGCCATAACCCCGTTGATTCGGCCGAACCCTTGAAGACAACGCCCGTGAAGGACAAACTCTGTTACGACTGCCACCGGGGGTTGGAGGAGGGTTACAAGAGGGCGCATACTCATTCTCCCGTAGCCGAGGGGAACTGTACCGTATGTCACGACCCGCACGCATCCGACCAGAAGAACGAGCTCGTCCTGGTGGAGAAGGAGTTATGCTACAGTTGCCACAGGGGCAGCGAGGAGAGGCACGAGAAGCGGTTTATCCATACGGCCGTGGAGCGGGGTCTTTGCAGCGGCTGTCACCGTCCCCACGCCTCGGACAACGAAAAGATACTCAGGGCGGTCGGCGCCGAACTGTGCTACGAGTGTCACGAACGGGACGGCTTTGTAAACGTGGCGGTGACTCATGCCCCGGTGGAGAACTCCACGTGCCTGCCCTGCCATGACGCCCACGCGTCGGATTACGAGTCCGTGCTGGTCTCCAGGGAGGACGATGCCTGTTACGCGTGTCATGTCGATGAGAGGAAGAAGTTCGCCAAGGCTATAAGGCACGGTAAGGTAAGGGAAGGCAACTGCTCGGGATGTCACAAGCCGCACGGGGGTAGTGTCGAGAAGCTCCTCAGGGCGGAGAAGGAAGAGCTTTGTTTCATCTGCCACTACGCCGAGGATAAGAAAAAGATACCCTACTGGGGTGGAGCGCACACGGTTTTCGCCGAAGGGAAATGCCTCGAGTGTCACGACTCGCACGCCTCCAACAACCCCTGGGTGCTCCGGGACGTGGGCTCCAGGCTCTGCTACAGGTGTCACGAGGAGGTGGAGGCCGGGTTGAAAAAGGCCGGGGTCCGCCACAAGCCGCTCGTGGACGGGAAGTGTCTCGGCTGCCACAGGCCCCACGGCAGCGGTATAAAAGGTGCCCTCTCGAGGCCGATGAAGAGTTTGTGCGTGGAGTGTCACGCGGACTTCGGGGCGGAGTTGAAGGAGGCGCCGTTCACCCACGAGCCCGTTGCGTTCGGGGATTGCAAGGTATGTCATAACATGCATTATACCGAGCAGAGGGGGCTTCTGGTCGCCTCCGGAAAGGTCATATGCAACAGCTGTCACGCCGACCAGGCCGGCGAGGCGTTTGTAGACGCCCACGCCGGCATCCCGACAAAGGGCAGTGACTGCACCGGTTGCCACGACTCGCATGGTTCGGCGGACAGGAGGCTTTTGCATAAGGTGAAGCACGAGCCTTTTGAAAAGGGCGATTGCGCAGGGTGCCATGAAAAGATGTAAAGCGGCTATATCAAGGCGGGGCGTACCGTCCGGGGGGGCGCTCGTCGCCGCCCTTGTCGTCGTCCAGGTCGCCTGGCTTCTGTGCCAGACCGTAGATGCCGGGATGGTCAAGAGTACAAAGGAGTTGTGCTTTGAGTGCCATCGCGACAGCGCGGCGTATATGAAGAAAGCGGTGGTCCACAAGCCGCTCAAGCTGGGGTTGTGCACCTCCTGCCACAGTCCCCACGCCTCCAGGCATTCCGGCCTTCTCTCTGATTCCGGCGGCGAGCTTTGCTATAACTGTCACGACCGTGAGAGGGGCTTTTCGGAGGAGTTCGTGCACGACCCCGTTGAGCGCGGGGAGTGCCTTGCCTGCCACGACGCGCACGCGGCAGGCGCCCGGGGGCTGCTTAAGCAGGCCGGCGGCAAGGTATGTTTTCCATGCCACCCGAAAAAGGAGCTCATGGGCCGGAAGAACGTCCATCCCGAGGTCAGGAAGGGCAACTGCTCGGCCTGCCACGAGCCCCACTCCTCCAAGAGGGAGGGGCTCCTGGCCGCGGAGAGAGGCGAGATCTGCGGGCGCTGCCACCCGGCGAAGGGTGAGCGCATTACCCGCGTACACGGGGGATATAACGTATCCGGCACGGATTGCTCGGGCTGTCACAGCCCCCACTCGTCGGACTCTCCGGCGATGTTGAAGGCCACGCTGCATAAGCCGTTCGAGGACGGGGCGTGCACGGAGTGTCACCTGCGGGGCTCCAACAAGGTTACGGGCAGCGGTACGGCGCTCTGCACCAAGTGCCATGATGAGACAATGGCCGGCTTCAACAGGATAAACAGCCACCTTATGACCCGCGGCGTGTATAACCCCTGCAGCGAGTGCCACAACCCGCACGCGTCCGACCAAAGACACCTTTTGAAGGGCAGGGAGGACAGGGTCTGCTATAGCTGCCATAAGGACACGAAAAGCTTCGTGGCCGGGAGCGACCACAGTCACCCGAAGCTGGCGCTCTGTTCGGACTGCCATACGGCTCACGGCTCTAATAACCGGTTCTTTCTCTCCGGGGGCCCCATAGAGACCTGCGCGGCGGTTGGGTGCCATCCCACCCAGGGTGCCTTCACCCATCCGGTGGGAGTGGAGACGATAGACCCGCGCTCCAAAACGCCCATGGACTGCGTTACGTGCCACAACCCCATGGGCTCTCCGGAGGAGTTCATCCTGCGTTTCGAAAAGGACAGGGAACTGTGCGTACAGTGCCACGAGGTATAGATATGCGTCGGAGGTTTGCGATGAACTACAGGACTATTATATGTGTTGCCGGGATGTTGCTTACCGGCCTTGCGTTCGCCCTCCCGGCCCATTCGGCCGGGGCCAAGCTGCTCGCCGTCATAACCGGGGACGAGTTCACCGGGATGCTCGACCAGCCCGGGGCCGTATTCTTTGACGAGGAAAAGGAGAGGCTCTACGTGGCGGATACCGGCAACGGCAGGCTCGTCTCGTTCGACAGCAAGCTCGAGTACCTCTCCGAGCTCTCCGATGACGCGATAAAGTTGCCCAGCGCCGTCGTGAAGACGGGGGGGGGGATCTTTATCCTGGTCGATGCCGAGAGGGCGGAGCTTACGCTGATAGACGTTAAAAATGAGTTGGTAGAGCCGTTTCCCTTGAAGGGGGTCCCCGCCGGGGCTGAGAGGTTCGTGCCGGGCGGGCTCGCGGTGGATACCGAAGACAGGCTCTACGTCATCGACAGGCTCAACAGGAGGATACTCGTCGTGGCCGACGACGGTTCCTTCATAAGGGAGATAACCGTGGAGGGCGAGGGGTTTATGGGGTTTAACGACGTCCGGGTCGGCGCCGACGGTTTCGTGTACGCGGTGGACTCCATTGCCGCCATGGTCTACGTCTTCGGCGGCGAGGGGGTTCTTATAACGAGCTTCGGCGGCCGGGGCGGTGAAGGCGGCCTGCGCTTCCCCGTAAGCCTTGCCGTTGACGGCAACGGGCTTATTTACGTACTGGACCGCCATGCCGGTTCCATCGTTGTCTTCGATATGGGGGGCAGGGTGGTGGAGACCCTTTCATGGCTCGGGGTAAAGCCCGGGGAACTCGACCATCCCACCCATATATTCGTAGACGTACGGGGGAGGCTGTTCACCGCGGACGGCAGCCGGGTGCAGGTGTTCCAGAAGAGGGAGTAGTGAGTTTTTTCCTCTTCCGCATCGGTCTCTTTGCGGCCGTATCCATCGCTGTCTGCGGCTGCACGAACGTAACGACAAGGGACTTGAGCGCCCCCCAACCCAACCCCGGCCTCGACACCATCCCGTATTACAGGAAGGGCTTCTCGGAGTTCTCCAGCCAGGGTGCCGTCAGGGAGCACAGGGAGGTGAAGAAGGGGAAGGCGGAGGTGCAGGCCGAGTTTGCCGCGGCCGTAAAAGAGAGGTTCGCGGGGTTTGAGTTCACCCCCGAGCTGCCGGACCCGTGGACCCCGCCAGAACCCATGGACCCGGCAGCCGTTCCGGCCGCTATCAGGGGGTTTCCCACGGACAAGTACGGCTACCCCGACTGGAGTGTCGCCGCCAGGGAGGGCTTGATACAGCCCAGCGATACCATACTGGAGGCGGTCAGGGAAAAAGGCACGGACGCGGACAAGGAGAAGGATATCCAGAAGGACATCCTCTTCAAGATAAACGACAGGCTGATGGCCGACGTGCTTTTCCCCCACCAGGCGCACACCTACTGGCTCTCCTGCAAGAACTGCCACCCCGCCATATTCAAGGATAAAGAGAAGGCCAACACGTTCACCATGTACGATATCTGGAACGGCGAGTACTGCGGCAGGTGCCACGGCAAGGTGGCATTCCAGCCCAAGGGGTTCGAGAACTGCCGGCGGTGCCACAGCGTGCCCAAGAAGGAGTTCTATGCGCCCGATACAAGGTAGGCGGCAGTCTCGATTGCGGATTGCGGAGTGGGGATTGCGGAATAAAAGAACCAATCTACAATCCGCAATCCCCACTCTGCAATCGAGAGGCGGGCACTTTTTTGTTGCGCGAAAGAGTATTTTTTTACATTTTTTTCCTTGACAGCCGGATTAAAATCTGTTAATTTAGTTTTAACAATAGGTGCCGACGATGGCAGCAGGTTTGAGGTCAGGTTTGAGGTGACGGTCGCCTCATTCAGGTGTTTTTCATACAGGGGACGTTTTTTATGATGTCAATAGGATTTAAAAATAAGGAAAAAGAGGAGGGAACTATGAGAAGCTATTATTTGCCGGCCCTGCTTGTCTGTAGCGTACTGGTGGGGCTACTCTTTGTGGCGGCCACGCCTTCCATGGCCATCCACAGGGGCGCGGGCAACCTCGTCTGCGGAAACTGCCACACCATGCACAACAGCCAGGGCAACGACGATCTCGGGGGCGCAGTCGGCGGCTCCATAATACTCTTGAGGGGTTCGCTCACGAACAGGGCGCAGATGCACCGGTTATGTCTACAGTGCCATGCGGAAGAGGGCGCCCAGGCCAACAACTCCCACAGCCCGCACGGCCAGACCGCACCGAAGGTCCTCACCGGCTTAGTCTGGAATGAGGCCACCGATATCGGTTTTATCGGCTCCGGCGGCAACTTCCGCGCGGAGTGTAGCGACCTGACAGCCCTCACGGATTGTACCGATGCAGCCGCCGGCGGCTCGCCGTATGCCCAGGGTTACGGGCACTCTATCGGCATGACGACCGTAACTCCTCCGGGCATGGACACCTCGGAAGGAGCAAGCGACGTCGCGAGCTTCAGTTGTTCGTCCTGCCACGACTCGCACGGAGCCGGCGTTGGCGGCACGAATATCACCAACACGTTCAGGAACCTGAAGAAGACGCCGCACAACTCCGGAGACACCGTAACGATCGACGCCCTTACCACCAGTTGGGTCGGCGGAGTCACCGGTACTTCCGGTAGCGGCACCTATACGCCGTACGATGGGGGTGGCGGCAAGACGCAGGCCATCTGGCCCATCTATAATACCACCGTGGAAGTCAGCCAGGCTGGTCTGACGAATCTGGCGAACGACTCTCCCAACAGCAACGCCTACGGCGCAGGCACCGGCGGTATCGCATACTGGTGCGCGGCCTGTCACGACGACTGGCATGAGGAGAACAACAACGATAACGATGCCGCTGACCTCGGTATCAGTGGCCGGGCCTCTGCGGGCGACTGGAGAAGGCACCCGGTCGATGAGACCATCCACAGTCCCGGCAACGTGCTGCAGGAGTCCGGTTCCGGTATCCCCATCATCGATACCAGTACCTACGACGCCACCGCGGCAGGCCAGGTGCTGCCGGTTGTGGACGGCAATACCACCCTTAACCAGAGGGTCTTCTACCTCAGTGCGAATGATGAAGACAGGGTATTTTGCCTGAGTTGTCACTTCGCTCACGGCGGACCCTACTACGACAACCTGAGGTGGAACTACCTCGATGCGGTTACCACCGGTAACCAGACCGGGTTGGGTATAGCGAGCAACAGGGGTTGCCAGCTCTGTCACAACAGGTAATAAGCAGGTAGCTTTTAGTTCAAAAAAAGGGAGGGGCTTTGCCCCTCCCTTTTTTTATGGCCTTTTAGAGTTCGGATTGCGGGGCCCTTGCGAAGGCAAGGGCCCCTGCCGTTTGGGGGTTACCGCGTGCCGGTCTATCGGCGTTTTGCTTTCCACCGATAACCGACAATAGATAGCAGGCAGCTGCTTTTTATTGCCCGCGTACCCGGAACGGCCACCGTGAATTTGAACACCCCTTCGACAGGCCTGTCGTGAGCCAGTCGGACGGCTCAGGGCAGGCATCATGGTGCTGCCGCACGGTTAACGCGTATGCGCCCCCACTGCAACTTCCACCCCATAAGCCACTAACGACCGTCATGAAGTTGAAACACCATCATGGTGTGCCCCGCCCCTTGACCCTCGCTCCCGGATGGGTTAGAATGAAGTGTAAAGGGGGCTGTTGAAAAACCCAACTCGGTGTCATTGTGAGCGAAGCGAAGCAATCTCGTTTTCATATAAATCAACGAGTTAGAGATTGCCGCGTCGCGACGGCCCGCTGGCCGTCGGCTCCTCGCAATGACAACTTTTTCAACAGCCCCTAAAGTCCGATATTTTCGTAGAACTCTTTTATGCCCCTTATGAGAACATTCTTATTCCTCTTCTGTTTATCCTTTATTCTGTTCCCCGGCTTGTCCGTCGCTGAGGAGGGTGGTGAGCCCGCCGTGACGGAGGCGGTCCCCGTGGAGGTCGTAGCCGAAGAGGCCGTCGTGGAGGAGGATATCCTTGACGAGGGGGGGCAGGACGAAGGGGGCCTTGAGGAGGAGGAAGAGGGGCGCATTACACGCAGTTTCAGGGTACGCTATCTCTTCAGCATCGACGGGCTTGCGACGGGCAGGCACTTCAACAGCATCTCCGCCGTGGCGCTGGACGAAACTGCCGAGGAGATTTACGTATTCGACAAGGGGAATAACAGGGTCGTGATAACGGACTGG
>JAZGJJ010000002.1 GCA_036482575.1 Thermodesulfobacteriota bacterium | reverse complement strand
ATTGCCGGAGACGTCGAGGCCGGAGGGGGCGGGGGGGCTGGGGGATAACAATGCTCCTCGCGGTCGACATAGGCAACACCAATATCGTCATCGGCGTGTTCGACGGCGCCGATATAAAAGAACACTGGCGCCTCGGCACCGTGAAGGAACGCACGGCGGACGAGTACGGTATAGTGCTCTCGGCCCTCCTTGACAACGCCGGCATAAAGCCGGGCGAGATAACGGGCGGCATCGTATCGTGCGTCGTACCGCAGCTGAAGGACACTTTTACGGGGCTGCTTTCCGGCAAACTCGGCATCGAGCCGCTGGTCGTAGGGCCCTGCGTAAAGACCGGCATGCCCATACTGACCGACGACCCCAGGGAAGTGGGCGCGGACAGGATAGTTAACGCCGTGGCCGCGTATGCCGCGCATAAGGGCCCGCTGATAGTCGTCGACTTCGGTACGGCGGTCACCTTCGACTACGTAACGCCCGCGGGAGAGTACGCCGGCGGGGCCATAGCGCCGGGCATAGACGTCTCCTCCGACGCGCTCTTCCGGAGGGCCGCCAGGCTTCCGAGAGTGGAACTCCGGAAGCCGAAGACCGTAATCGGCAAGGGCACGGTGGAGAGCATGCAGGCCGGCATATTCTACGGCTTCGTCGGGCTGGTCGAGGGCCTTGTGGAGAGGATAAAAAAAGAGACCGGCACCAGACCCAAAGTGATCGCCACGGGCGGGCTTGCCGGAGTTGTGTCGGGCGAGAGTAGAGTCATAGACGAGGTGGACGAATTCCTGACACTTAAAGGCTTGAGGATAATACATGAATCAAATATTAGATAAGAAAGACTACAACTCGCCAAAAGCGCAGTTCAATAAGGGGAAGAGGCTCCTCGGCGACGGCAGCATGGAGGCCGCCACCAGGGCCTTCGAAAAGGCCTACAAGCAGGACAAGGAGAACGCTCTCTACATGTCCTACTACGGCATGTGCAAGGCCGTCAGGTGGGGAGAGGTCGGGCTCGGACTCGATCTGTGCACAAGGGCCATAAAAAAAGAGTTCTACAAGGCCGAGCTGTACGCCAACCTCGGCAGGGTCTATGTCGCGGCAGGCAATAAAAAAGGGGCCATAACGGTGGTCAAGAAGGGGTTCCGGCACGACCCGGAAAACGAGCAGTTGCACACTATGATGGTGGAACTCGGGGTCAGGAGGAGGCCGGCAATACCATCGCTGAAGAGATCCAACTTCCTGAACAGGATCCTGGGAAGGATACGCCACGGGATGTCGGCCCCCACCCCCGCCGAAAAAGCCGAAAAAGAAGGGCCCAGGGGGAGACGGAAACCCTGACTGGGAGGGGGGGGAGGCGGGGTGAGAGAGGGGCTTCGACGAAGCGGTCGATATCTTTAGCGCGCAGGTCACGACACTAAAACTCTTCCAGTAAGGAGGTGTGTAGATGGGTATCGCTCTTGATAAGAAGAGAACCGTCGCATTAATCGCACACGGGGGGGCGGGCAAGACAAGCCTGGCCGAGGCAATGCTCTTTAACGCCAAAGCGACCACAAGGCTCGGCAGGGTCGACGACTCAACTTCGATCCTCGACCACGAACCCGAAGAGCAAAAAAGGAAGATAACCCTCTCGGCCTCTCTCCACCACTACGACCTGGACAAACACACTACGACCGTCATAGACACCCCCGGCTACTCCAACTTCCTTACGGAAACCAGGAACTCGCTCTGCGTGGCGGACGGGGCCGTGGTGCTCCTGAGCGCCATATCCGGCGTGAAGGTCCAGACCGAAAAGGTCTGGGAGTTCGCCGACGAATCGGACCTCCCGAGGATAGCCTTCGTTAACAAGATGGACAAGGACAAGGCCGACTCCCCCGAGACCGTGGCCGATATGGAAAAGGTGCTGAAGGTAAAGGACGTACCGCTCCAGCTGCCCATAGGCCAGGGCGAGAAGTTCAAAGGGGTGGTCGACCTCCTATCCATGAAGGCCTACATCTACGGCGACGACCTCTCCGGCAAGGCCGAGATAACCGACATACCCGGAGAGCTCAAGGAGGAGGCCGATAAGGCGCGGGAGACGCTCATGGAGGCCGCCGTCGAAAGCGACGACAAGCTTACGGAAAAGTATCTGAACGGCGAGGAGGTCTCCGACGAGGAGCTGAAGGCGGGGCTCAGAAAAGGGGTCGTCGCCGGAAACTTCGTGCCGCTGCTATTCGGCTCGGCCTACAAGAACATGGGCGTGGACCTCCTGATGGACGCCGTAAACCTCTGCCTCCCCTCCCCTCTCGACAGGGCGGCGGTGAAGGGCACGGACCCCAAGACCGGCGAAGACGCCTCAAGGGAGCCCTCGGAGGACGCCCCCCTCTCCGCGCGGGTCTTCAAGACCGTCATCGACCCCTACACCGGAAAACTCTCTATCTTCAAGATATACTCCGGCAAGCTTACCGGAAACGCCTCTCTTCTTAACTCATCAACGGGCGTTAAGGAGAAGCCCGGCCACATCTTCGTCCTCGAGGGCGACAAGACAAAAGAGGTCACGGAGGCCTCGTGCGGGGACATAGTGGCCGTTTCGAAGCTCAAGGACACGCATACCGGGAACACGCTCTGCGATGCCGAAAGCCCCATAGTCCTGCCGCCGCTCCCCCCGGCCAACGCCTCGCTCGCCTTCGCGATAACGCCGAAGACCAAGGCGGACGAGGACAAGGTGCCCCAGGGATTGCATAAACTCATGGAGGAAGACCCGGCACTCGAGTTCAAGAGGGACGAGCATACGAACGAGTTCCTCCTCTCCGGGGTGGGGCAGAACCACCTCGAGGTGGCAATCGAGAAGCTCAAGAGGAAGTACGGCTGCGAGGTGGAATTGAAGGCCCCCAGAATACCCTACAAGGAGACGCTCCGCGCCTCCACGCAGGTACAGGGCAGATACAAAAAACAGTCAGGCGGAAGGGGACAGTTCGGGGATACCTGGCTCGAGATCTCGCCGCTGCCCAGGGGCACAGGCTTCGAGTTCGTCAACAACATAGTCGGCGGGGTGATACCGAGGCAGTACATACCGGCCGTCGAAAAGGGCATAAAAGAGGCCATGCTGCACGGGACCCTCGCCGGCTACCCCGTAGTCGACGTCAAGGTCAGGCTCTACGACGGCTCGCACCACTCGGTGGACTCCTCCGAGATGGCCTTCAAGATCGCCGGCAGCATGGGCTTCAAAAAAGGCGTGGAGCAGTCCCGGCCCGTACTGCTCGAGCCCATAGTCAACATGGACATTATCGTGCCGGAAGATCACATGGGCGATATAATAGGAGACATTAACTCGCGGCGCGGCAAGATCCTCGGGGTAGACCCCAGGGGCGGGAGCCAGGTCGTAAAGGCCGTCGTGCCCATGGCCGAGGTCATAAGCTACTCCACCGACCTGAAGGGAATGACGGCCGACAGGGGGCTCTTCACCATGGAGTTCTCCCACTACGAAGAGGTGCCCGCCCATCTCTCCCCCAAGGTTATCGAGGCCGCCAGGGCGGAGAAGGCTTAGGTTTATGCACAGCGTCATAAACAAATTGAGCATACAGAGCGTCAGAACAAAGCAGACCGAGGCGCGACGACGGCGAGGAGTGAGGCGTACTTTAACAGTACGCCGCAACGACGAGCCGAGGAGCAACGAAGGTATGCGCAGTTATGGCGCTCTGTATAAGAGGCCGTGAAGGTCAATAAAGAGGTCTACCGCTTCGTCTCTCCCCAGACCACGGGGGAGCTGCGCCTCAGCGCGGCCGAGGGCAAGGCCGTCGAGGAGCTCGCGCCCGCGGACCGCCTGACCGTACTTTACATACTGTCCCGCGACAAGGACGAAGCCGTAAAGAAGGCCGCGACGAAGAGCTTCGAAGAGTTCCTGGGCCAGCCGCTCCTCCAGGCGCTCGAAGGCGACCTGGACCCCGCGATCCTCAAAAAGGCGGCCGAAGCCTGCGAGGACAACGAGGCGGCGCTCACCATGATAGCCCTTAACGAGAAGACCGACGACCAGACCCTCCTGAAACTCGCCTCGACCGGACCGTCGGCGGTCCTCGACGCCCTCATCCTCAGGAAGGAATGGATAGCTAAAACCCCCTCTATCCTCGAGACCATCGACGGGAACCCCCTGACCGGAGAGCTCCAGCTGAGCGCTGTAAAGAGAATCCTGGCGGGGGACGAGGAAGAAGGGCCCGAAGAGGAGGAGGCCGGCACGGCAGGTATCGAGAAGATGGAGGAGGATCTGGACTCCTTAAAGCTCCACGAACGGATACAGAGGATGACCATGGGGGCCAAGGTAAAGTTCGCGATGATGGGCAACAAGGAGGCGCGGGAGTTGCTCATAAGGGAGTCGAACAAAGTCATCCAGCAGAGCGTGCTCAGAAACCCGAGGGTTACCGAGGACGAAATCCTGAAGCTCACCGCGACAAAGGGAACCTCCGACGAGCTTCTGAGGCAGATATCCAAGAGCAAGGACTGGTTGAAGAACTACCAGATAAAGAGCGCCCTGGTAACGAACCCCAAGACCCCCCTTAATATATCCATGAGGCTCATGGCCCAACTCAATGAAAAGGACCTGGCCTCCCTTTCCAGGAGCAAGAATATATCTTCGGTCCTGTCCAGCACGGCCAGAAAAGCGCTGGAGCTAAAGAAGAAAAGATGACCGAAGGAGCATACCGTGCCATAAGGGGTCCCCATATATGCCGCTCGGCGTACACTGCTCGATAGCCGGGGGGATACCGAAGGCCGTCGACAGGGCCGCGGCGCTCGGATGCGACTGCGTACAGATATTCCTGAGAAGCCCGAGGGTATGGAGCTCGAGGCCCGTAACCAAAAAAGAGGTGGAGCTCTTCAGGGCGAAGCGAAAGGCGGCCGGACTCCGGTCCGTCGCCGTACACGGCTCGTACCTGATAAACCTCTCGTCGCCGAAGAGGGGCCTCTTCAAGAAGTCCGTCGGGCTGTTCATAAAGGAAATAGAGCTCGCCGGGAAGCTCGGCGCCGACTATGTGGTCACGCATCCGGGCAGCGCGCCGGGCAGGGAAAAGGGGTTCGGAGTCAAGAGGGTCATAGAGGCCCTCGGGGAGGTAGCGGCCGCTCTTAAGCCGGAAGTGACCGTCCTCGTCGAGAACACGGCCGGCGCGGGCTCACAGACCGGCAGGGAGCTCAGTGCAATAGGCGGCATAATCGCCGGGGCAAAGGGGGTCAGAGCGGGGCTCTGCTTCGACACGTGCCACGGCTTTGCCGCGGGCTATCCCATGAGGAACCGGAGAGAGGTCGACTCGCTCATGAAAGCTATAGACAATGATGTGGGGATCGAAAACCTGAAACTTATCCACCTGAACGATTCGAAGGCGGAGCTCGGCTCGGGGGTGGACCGCCACCAGCACATAGGGGACGGCATGATAGGGCTCGAGGGGTTCCGTGCGTTCCTCGGCCACCGTGCGGTCTCCGGGGTGCCGGTCATACTGGAGACGCCGAAAATAACGGCGTCCGACGACCCGTGCAACCTCAAGGTCGTAAGGGATATGATGAAGACAAGGGCTTAACCCGGAGGAGATGTCATGAGGGTCATTATTATCGGCGCCGGAGTAGTCGGATACACCATAGCGAAGAAGTTCTCTTCCGAGGGCCAGGACGTGGTCCTTATAGAGAAGGACGAAAAACGCATACAAGAGGTCAAGGAGGGGCTCGACGTCAGGGTAATCCATGGCAGCGGCTCCAGCCCGCAGGTGCTCATGGACGCCGGTATAGACAAGGCCGAGATAGTCATCGCCGTGACCGACAGCGACGAGGTCAACATGATAGCCTGCCTCATAGCCGGAACGCAGTCGAGGGTGCCCAAGAAGATAGCCAGGATAAGGGACCGCGACTACATGAGCTACACCACCATATTCGAGGAGGACTACATCGACCTCGACCTTAACATAAACCCCGAAAAGGTCGCCGCCGAGCGGATACTCAAGATAATGGCGATCCCCGGCGCCGTGGACGTGGTCGACTTCGCCGACGGGAGGCTGAAACTCGTCGGGTACAGGCTGACCGCGTCTTCGCCTCTGGCGGGCAAGAGCCTGGAAAAATTCACGAAGCTCAACCCCGGAAAGAACTTCCTCATAGTCGCCGTCTACAGGGGGAGCGATACCATCATCCCGCAGGGCCACACGCGGTTCGCCGCCGGGGACCTCGTCTTTACGATTACCGCCGCCGAAGAAGCCAAAGGGGTCGTAACGCTGCTGCGCGGCGAGGAGGTAAGGACCGGCAACCGGGTACTGATCGTCGGGGGCGGGGACGTGGGCTACTACCTGGCCGAGCAGACCGAGACCGGCGGATACCAGTCCAAGGTAGTCGAAAAGAACGAAGCTCGGTGCGCCTTCCTCGCCGAAAAGCTCGATAAGACCATCGTCATCAAAGGCGACGGCACCGACCAGGACCTCCTGAGGGAGGAAAATATATCCGACACCGACACCTTCATAGCCGTAACCGACGACGAGGAGGCCAACATCCTCAGCTCGCTCCTGGCCAAGAGGCTCGGCGCCGAAAGGTGCATCACCCTCATAGACAAGCAGGAGTACCTTTCAATGGTCTCCACGGTCGGCATAGACGTCGCGGTCTCCCCCAGACTCTGCTCGGTCAGCGACATCCTCCAGTTCGTAAGGAGGGGGAAAGTCCTCTCCGTAAAGACACTCATGGAAGGACGGGTGGAGGCCATAGAGAGCCTGGCCATGGAGACCTCCGACATAGTGAACAGGCCCATAGGAAAAATAAAGTTCCCCAAAGGCGCGATCATAGGGGCGGTGGTGAAGGACGACGTGGTCTCGCTCGCCCGCGGGGATACCGTCATAAAACCGGGGGACAAGGTGGTTATCTTCGCGCTCAGGAAGACCATACCCAAAGTGGAAAAAGCCCTCATGGTCAAGCCCGAATACTTTTAACGCCACCTCCGCCTCCTTTGGTATGCGCATGGCCGGGCAGGAAGAGGCGCCAAGACAGGATTAACTTTTAGCGCCATTTCCCTCCCCTCTTTGTAAAAAAGAGCACTTTTTAGAGGTATCCGGATGAGGTTTCGTCCCGCCTTACAGGTAGTAGGACTAATAAACATCTTCCTGGCCCTGGCCATGCTGGCGCCGCTTGTGGTCTCGCTCTTCTACAACGAGGGCGACACGGCCACGTTCGGGGTCTCCGCAGCCGTGACCGGCACGGTGGGCGCGTTGCTCTTCTTCCTCTTCAGGGGGGGGTCGGGGCTCGAGGTCAGCCACAGGGAAGGGTTCCTTATAGTAGCGCTCTCATGGTTGAGCGCGGCGTTCGCCTCTTCGGTGCCCTACCTCCTCTCCGGCTCCTTCCCCTCCGTCGTCGACGCGGTCTTCGAGGGCACCTCGGGCATTACGACCACCGGGGCCTCGATACTGACCGACATAGAGGGCATGACTCACGGCATGCTCTTCTGGAGGAGCATGACCCACTGGATCGGGGGCATGGGCATAGTGCTCCTCGGCCTGGCCATACTCCCGTTCCTCGGCATCGGAGGCATGCAGCTCTACAAGGCCGAGGCCTCCACCATCTCCGGAGACAAGTTCACTCCCAGGATAATGGAGATGGCCAGGTTACTGCTGGTCATATACCTTACCTTCTCCCTGGCAATGATGGTCCTCCTGACACTCTCGGGCCTCGGCCTCTTCGACGCCTTCGTCCATACGGTGGGCGGGGTGGCCACCGCCGGGTTTTCGAGCAGGAACGCGAGCGTGGGAGCGTTCGGGAACGTATACGCCGAAGGCATCGTCATGATATTCATGATACTCGGCGCCACGAACTTCGCGCTCCACTACGGTTTTTGGCGCGAGGGCGTAAAGTCGTACACGAAGAGCGAGGAGTTCAAGTTCTACCTGCTCGTCATGGCGGTCGCTACCGCGGTCGTAACGATAAACCTCGCCGGCGGCACCTACGACGGGGTCGGCACGGCCTTCCGGTACGCCTCCTTCCAGGTCGTCTCCATAACGACGACCACCGGCTACAGCACTGCGGACTTCGGCTCGTGGCCCGCCTTCTCGCAGGTGCTCCTCTTGACCCTCATGTTCATCGGCGGCTCGGCAGGCTCGACCACGGGCGCGATAAAGTGCGTCAGGGTGCTGCTCCTTATAAAACTCGCCTACAAGGAGATGTACCGGCTCGTGCACCCGCACGCGGTCATACCGATAAAGCTTAACGGGCGGGTGCTGGCGCCGGAGATAACCAGGGGTGTTACGGGCTTCACCTTCCTCTTCCTCATGATGTTCGTGCTGTCGGCCCTCGTGCTGGCCGGGCTCGGGCTGGACCTGACCACGGCCATCTCTTCGGCCGCGGCCACCATAGGCAACATCGGGCCGGGTCTCGGCATGGTCGGACCGGCCTCGAACTACTCCATGGTGCCGGACGCCGGCAAGTGGGTCCTCATATTCAACATGCTGCTCGGGAGGCTCGAGGTATACACCCTCCTGATACTGCTTGTACCGGCTTTCTGGAAAGGATAGAATGAGTTGAAGAAGTTTAAAGAGTTTAAAAAGTCTAAAAAGTTTAAGGAGTTGACATTCTAAAAAGGAGAAGGCCCTGAGGAGGCTATAATGTACGACCTTATAATCATAGGCGGGGGGCCGGCGGGCCTCACGGCCGGGATATACGCCCAGAGGGCGAGGCTTAAAACGCTCCTCCTCGAAAGGGAGGTGGTGGGCGGCCAGATAGCCGTAAGCGACATTATAGAGAACTACCCCGGCTTCCCCCCGATAAGCGGCGCGGAACTTATGGAGAAGTTCGAGGCCCAGGCAAAGGGGTTCGGGCTCGAGATAAAGATGGCCGAGGTGCAGAACGTAACGCCCGACGGAAAAGGGAAACTCCTGAAAACCTCCGAGGGGGAGCTCCGCACGAAGGCGGTGATAGTCGCCACCGGCGCCAAGCCCAGGAGGCTCGGCGTACCGGGAGAGGTGGAGCTCACGGGCAAGGGGGTCTCCTACTGCGCCACGTGCGACGGGCCGTTTTTCAGGGGCAAGCCCGTCATGGTCGTCGGTGGCGGCGATACGGCCGTAAAGGAAGCGGTCTACCTCTCCAAGATAGCCTCGAAGGTATACATAGTCCACCGGCGCGACCAGCTCCGCGCCGAGAAGATACTCCAGGAAAAAGCGCTCGCCACCGAGAACATCGAGGTCCTGTGGAGCCACGTCCTTAAAGAGGTAACGGGTGACAAGATGGGTGTTACCGGAGCGGTGGTCAAGGACCTCAAGAGCTCGGAGGAGAAAGAGGTCGCGGTCGACGGGGTCTTCGTCTTCGTCGGCATAAACCCCACCACCTACTTCGTGGACGTCGAGAAGGACGAGAGCGACTTTATAAAGACCAACCAGAAGATGGAGACTTCCACCGAAGGCATCTTTGCCGCCGGCGACTGCCGTACCACCCCGCTCCTTCAGGTGGCCACGGCCGTCGGCGACGGAGCCATAGCGGCGTTCATGGCTGAGAAGTACGTCGAGGACAACTTCTAAGGGCCGCATGCCCGGAGATCCTGCCAGCGCCAAGATGGCCGTAAAAGACCATAGCCCCGCTGAAAGGCTCCTCCCGCTCCTTCCGCCGCTCGCCGTCTTCCTCGGCGCGTTCACCCTGAGGTTCCTCTATATCCACCAGTTCAAGGGCGACCCGTTCCTCGACTGCCTCTTCCTCGACCCGGCCTACTACCATAACCAGGCGATGAGGATTGCCGGAGGGGAGATCCTCGGCGGGAGCGAGGTCTTCGAGATGAGCCCGCTCTACTCCTACTTCCTCGCCTTCTTCTATAAGTACATAACGACCGACCTCTTCACCATAAGGCTCGTCCAGATACTCATCGGTTCCCTGAGCTGCGTGCTTATATACTTCATAGCCCGGAGGGTCTTCGGGGGCACCGTCCCCGCACTCGTCGCCGGTCTCGCGGCGGCCGCCTACGGGCCGTTCATCCTCTACGACGGCGTCATCATGAAGACCTCCCTTACCGTTTTCTTCGTCCTCCTGATGACCCTCTCCCTTATGCGCTCCGAAGTGCCCGGCGCCGTCTTCCCCCCTCTCCTTGCCGGGCTTTTCCTCGGCCTCGCCGCCCTGGTAAGAGAGAACATAGTACTCCTCGTACCGATAGTCCCGCTCTGGTTCATGGGGTTCGGGCTGGAATCAAAAGGGACGAGAATATTGAAGGGCGTCATATTCGTCCTGGGCGCGGTCATTATAATACTGCCAATAACCCTCAGGAATTTTTACGTCGGGGGCGAACCGGTCCTCATAACAAGCGGAGGCGGAGAGGTCTTCTATATAGGCAACAACCCCGAGGCGGACGGCACATACAGGGTGCCGTCATACGTCACCCCCACCCCCGCCTCCGAGCACGAGGACTTCAGGCGTAAGGCGCGGGAGCTTACGGGGAGAGAGCTCACCAGGGGAGAGAGCTCGCGGTACTGGTTCCTCCGGGGGTTTGAATATATAATCGAAAACCAGATCGACTACGCCGTACTCGAAGCTAAGAAGCTCTTCCTCTTCTGGAACTTCTACGAGTACCCGGACAACCACAACTACTACCTGCACCGGACGCACTCGCGGGTGCTGGGAGGGCCGGTCCTCGGCTTCGGTATAATCGCCCCGCTGGCCCTGCTCGGCCTCTTCCTCTCCTTCGGCCAGCCGCGGAAGTTCGCCGTGGTCTATCTTGTCTTCTTCACCTACCTCGTATCGTTTCTGATGTTCTTCAACTACGCCCGTTTCCGTATCCCCGCGGTCCCCTTTATGATAATATTCGGGGTATACGCGCTCTACTGGATTGCGGGGAGGGTCAGGGCGCGGAGCCTCGTGCCGGTGTTCTTATCGATCTCGGCGCTGGCCGTTTTCTTCATGGCGGTCAACACGAAGGTGCACGGACAGGACCCATACCGCTTCCTCTTCGACACCTCGTACACCAACCTGGGCCTCTGCTACGAAGATGCCGGGGACGACGACAGGGCCCTCGACTATATGAACGGGGCCCTGGAGATAAACCCCCGGAAGGTGCTGGCGCTTAAGGCTATGGGACGCATACACCTGAAGCAATCCCGCTACGGGCCTGCCGAGCGGGCGTATATGAAGATACTCGAGACGAGGCCGGACTACGCCCCCGCCCACCACGGGCTTACCCGTGTCTACCGCGCGACCGGGGAAAAAGAGAAGTGGGCCGAAAGCCGCAGAAACTACGAGAAGTGGAGGTGAGTCGCCCATGCGTGAGTCCGGCAAAAAGGTGATAGTGTCGCTCGGCGGGAACGCGATCATACGGAGAGGAGAAACCGGCACGGTTGAGGAGCAGTTCGAGAACACCGGGAAGGCCTGTGAGTACATGGCACGCATGGCGGCCGAAGGCAGGAGCGTCATAATCACCCACGGCAACGGCCCCATCGTGGGCAACATCCTCATAAGGAACGAGGCCATGAAGGAAAAACTCCCGCCCATGCCCCTATACATATGCGACGCTGACAGCGAAGGCGGCATAGGGTTCATGATCCAGCAGACCCTCCACAACCGGCTCCGCAAGGCCCACATGCTGGAGGACGTCGTTACCGTGGTCACCCAGGTGGTCGTCGACCGGAACGACCCGGCCTTCTCCGACCCCACAAAGCCCATAGGCCCGTACTACACCATAGAGGAGGCCGAGGAGCTTACCAGGAATGCGGGGGGGGTGGGCTGGTCCATGGTCGAGGATGCCGGAAGGAACGGGGCCTACAGACGGGTCGTGCCCTCTCCGAGGCCCATGAGGGTGGTCGAGGCCGCCGTTATAAAGAAGCTCGCAGAGACGGGTACGATCGTAATAGCCGCCGGAGGCGGCGGGGTGCCGGTCACCGAAGACCCCGACGGGACGCTAACCGGAGTGGACGCGGTGATAGACAAGGACCTCGCGACGAGCACGCTCGCCCGCGAGGTCGGGGCCGAGCTCTTCATAAACCTGACCGAGATAGATATGGTCTACCTCGGCTTCGGAACGCCGGAGCAGAAGGGGATAGAGGAGATGACCGTAAAGGAGGCGAAGGGTTATCTCGCGGAGGGCCAGTTCCCGGCCGGCAGCATGGGGCCGAAGATAGAGGCGGCGATCGAGTTTCTGGAAAACGGCGGAAAGGAAGTTTTTATAACCACCCCCGAGCTTATAGAAGAGGCCTTAGAGGGCCGTGCCGGGACGAAGGTTACCCCTTAGAGGGCCCCTCCCTCCCCCTCCCCCCCTCCTCCTTCTTTCCGGAGGTGTCGATCTTGAGGAACGCATATATCGGGCAGTAGCCTACCGCGCCGGAGAGCACCCCCAGCCCCCCTAAGAACGACAGGATAAAGCCCGAGGAGCCGGCGGCCGCATCCCCGGGGAAGACGAAGAGCAGAAAGAAGCCCGCCACAAAGCGCGCCGCCCTCTCAAGCGTCCCTACGTTGCACGGGAAAGAATCTCTTAGCATCCTCTACGCCCCCCCGCCGCCCGGACCATTGCGTTTAGGGGATTCAGGGGGCTCAGGGGGTTCTTCCGCCGTTGCCTTCATAAGGCTAAGAGGGTCCACCCTCGCGCCGTTAAGGCGCGCTCCCCAGTGCAGGTGCGGCCCCGTGGCCCTGCCGCTCGACCCCACAAGCCCCACCGTCTCCCCCCTTCCTATCTCGCGGCCTTCGGCCACGATAATCTCCGAGAGGTGGGAGTACATGGTATAGAGCCCCAGGCCGTGGTCCACGATGACGGTCCTGCCGCTGAAGTAGTGGTCTCCGATGAGGGCAACGCGCCCGGAGTTCGAGGCGAGGACCTTTCTCCCCTTTGGTGAGGCGAGGTCCACCCCGCTGTGGGGAGAGCGGGGCTTGCCGTTCAAGACCCTCTTAAGGCCGAACCGGCTCGTCATCCTGCCTTTGACGGGCTTGATGAACCCACCCTCCCAGAACCTTTCGGGCGTCACCGTATCGAACACCATCCCTACCGCAGCCTGCTCGCGCGCGATCCTCTTAAGCGCCTCTCCGGAGGGCTCGACCATACCGGAGGGGAGCTTTATCCTCTGGGTCTCGAACTTCCCGTCGGCCACCTTAACCCGGTAGAGGTAGCTCTCGACCCCGCCCGGCCTTTCCACAATAAGGCTCAGGTCGTGGCTGCCCGGCGCGACGCCGAGGTCGATACCGACGAGCGCGCCGAAGCTGTCCTCCCCGGCCCTGAAGAAGTGGACGGGGTCCTCTCCGAGAGAGCCAAGGACCGATAAAATCTCCTCCCCTCCCCCTATCCCCCCTCTTACGGTTACGGCAACGACGTCTCCCTGGCCTACCCCCCCCACCCCCCCCGGCCCACCCGGTGTTATCCGGACGCTTACGGGCGGGGCATGGGCCTCCAGCGGCCGTGAGGCGGCCGCGAAGAAGACCACCAGGCATCCGAAGAAGAGAAAGAGGAGAGAGCTCTTTATAAACCCGTTCATATCTCTATCTCCATACCGTCATAGGCGAGCTCCACGCCCGGCGGCAGGGCGGCGCCGTCCTTCTCGTAGTCTACGTTGTGGCTGAGATGCGTAAGCACGGTCCTCCGGGGGGCTATCTCTCGGGCCGCGTCGACGGCCTCGTCTATACTGAAGTGGCTCGGGTGCGGGCTCTGCCTGAGCGCGCCCAGCACGAGGAGTTCGAGCCCGTCGAGCAACTCCATACTCGACGGCGGTATAGCGCTGCAGTCGGTCAGGTACGCAACGTCGCCGACGCGGAAGCCGAGGATCAGGGCCTGCCCGTGCCGGACCTCCACCGGGACCACCTCGACCCCGAAGAGCGTAAAGGACACGTCCGCCACCTCGGTCTCAAGCTGCGGCTTCCAGCCGTCGTACGAGGTGTCGGTGAAGATGTATTCGAAAAGGCCCCTTACCCTCTCTATCGTGCGCTCCGAGCCGTAGCACGGTATGGCCTGCTTCTGTATGAAGTTGAAGGCCCTGAGCTCGTCTATGCCGTGGATGTGGTCGGCGTGGTGGTGCGTGAAGAGCACGGCGTCCACCCTCTCCATGCCCGCGGCGAGCGACTGCGCCCTCAGGTCGGTCGAGGTGTCGATGAGAATATTTCCGCCCCCCGTGCCCCCCTCCCCCCCCTCGCCGCCTGTGCGTATCAGCGCCGAAGACCTGGTACGCCTGTTCTTCGGGTTATCCGAGGTGCATATCTCGCAGTCGCAACCTATCATGGGCACACCCGTTGAAGTG
>JAZGJJ010000001.1 GCA_036482575.1 Thermodesulfobacteriota bacterium | reverse complement strand
GGCCCTTGCCTTGAAACTTCTTACCGATGGTGAGGGGGGTGAGGGGGGTGCGGGGGGTGCGGATGGTATCGATGGTAAAGGGGGCAGTAAGGGGGCCGGGGGGGGCAAGCGCGGCGGCTCCTCGGCTTAGGGGAGTTTCTCTATGATAAAGGAGATGAGCAAGCTCCAGATAATCGGCCCGAGGTCCCTCCTCGACGAATGTATCCGCGCGCTCCACGCCCTTTCGGTACTCCACATAGAGACCGTCCCGGTAGAGAGCGTCACCGAGGGGATCTTGAAGAGGCTCCCGCTCGAAGTCGATAAAGTGAAGGAAAAGGACTTTTTCGAGAGGGCGTTCGAGAGAATAAAGAACCTCCTCTTCCTCCTAACGGTCCCGGCGGCGGCAGCCCCAGCGGAGATAGCGCCGGAGAAGATAAAGGAGTTCCTCGAGGAGCTCCGTCCGGTCGAGGACGAGGTGCGGGCCCTTCACGCCAGGAAAGAAGAGCTAACCGAAGAGCTCTCCGGCATAGAGAAGTACGAGAAGGTGCTCCGGGGCTTCGCCCCGGTCGTCTCCAGGCTCGGGGGGCTCAAGAACTTCGACATACTCGGCCTTACCATGGACAGGACCCGGCAGGACGTCCTCTCGCTTCTCGAAGGAGAGCTCGAGAAGATAACCTCCGGCAAGTACGAGATATACACGAGGCCCGTTGACGAGGCCACGCTCGGGGTGGTCATCGCCTACCCGAAGAAGTTCGCCGAGCGCGTCCGCTATCTCGTGCTCGGCGAGGGCATAAACGAGATACGGCTCCCCGGCGAGTATGAGGATATAGCGCTTATCGAGGCCATAACGCGCATGACCCGCAGGAAGGAGGAGATACCCGGACTCGTCGGCCGGGTCGAGGGCGACATAGCCTCGCTCTCCACCCGGTGGTACGGCGTGGTCGAGGGACTCAGGAACGCCTTACAGGACGCCATAGACGAGATAGGGGTGCTCCCCTACTGCGCGGAGACGAAGTTCTGCTTCGTCATAGAGGGCTGGGCCCCGAAGGACATGACGTCCGCCATGAAGGAGGAGTTCGGAAACCTCTTCAAGGGGAAGGTGCTCGTAAGGGAGTTGGAGATAAAGGCCGAAGAAGAAGAGATAGTCCCGGTCTACATAAAAAACCCCCGGTGGCTGAAACCCTTCGAGGTCTTCATCAGGGCGATGCCCACGCCGAGGTACCGCTCGGTGGACCCGACCCCATACATAGCGCTCTTCTTCCCGGCCTTCTTCGGCCTTATCGTGGGGGACGTCGGGTACGGCCTTATAATCCTGGCGCTCGGCCTTTACCTGAGACGCCGTTTCAGGGAGAGGGAGACGCTGCGCGACTTCTTCGAGATACTTTCCGTCTGCGGCATAACGGCTGTTATCTTCGGCGTACTCTTCGGAGAGCTCTTCGGGGACCTCGGCGAGACCCTCGGCATCATGCACCCGATACTCTTCGACAGGATGAGGGCTTTAACCACCTTCATGGTGCTCTCGCTCGGCATAGGGTTTGGCCACGTGGTGCTCGGGCTCCTGATAGGCATCGTGAACTATATGCACAGGGGCATGGCGAGGGAGGCCGTGGGAAAGTTTTCCTATCTGGTGCTGGTCGTCTCCTCGGTAATGCTCATAGGCATTTCCATGAAGTATCTGCCCGAGGGGCTTATGACGCCGGGGCTCGTGGTGCTGGTCGTCTCCTTCGTGGTGCTCGTGGCCGTGGAGGGGCTCATAGGGCCGCTGGAGCTCGTCCGCGCCATAGGGAACATCCTGTCGTACGTGCGTATCATGGCCGTCGGCACGGCCTCGGTGGTGATGGCCGTGGCCGCCAATAAGGTCGCGGGGCTTACCGGGAGCCTCTTCGTCGGGATAATCGCGGCCTTGCTGATACACCTGCTTAACCTGTTCCTCAGCATCCTGAGCCCGACGATACAGTCGATGAGGTTGCAGTACGTGGAGTTTTTGAGTAAGTTCTATGAGGGTGGGGGGAGGCGGTATGAGCCGTTCAAGAAGAGGTAGTAAAGATGCCGTGATGCGTGTGCGTGATGCGTAAAACGATGAGGGAACGGAACCTTGCTGTATAAAGTAGTAACACTAAACTCACGGAGGTGACACATGGAACAGGGTCTGATAGCCATAGCGGCCGCGTTGGCCATAGGGCTCCCGGCGATAGCCACGGCCTGGGCGCAGAGTAGAATAGGTGCTGCGGGCGCGGGAGCGCTCGCCGAAAAACCCGAGCTCCTCGGAAGCATCATACTGCTCGTGGCAATACCCGAGACAATGGTGCTCCTGGGCTTCGTCATAGCCTTCTGGATACTCGGGTAGAAAAACTCGTGATGCGTGATGCGGAAAAACTTTAAAACAAAAACGCACACGCATCACGGCAATGGAGACGTATGGGACAACATGAGCTCATAAAGACCCTCGAAGAGGAGAGTTCGAGGGTGCGGGAGACCATCCTCCGGGAGGCCGGGGAGCGGGCGGAGGCCGTAAGGACACGGGCCCGCGAGGAGGCCGCCAGCGAGAGGGAGCGGCGCGTCGGCGCGCTCCGTAAGGAGCTTGAGCGCAGGCGCGCCGCC